>NZ_JBJPHU010000125.1:0-19488 GCF_052939515.1 Phormidesmis sp. 146-33 | reverse complement strand
CTGAAACGTCCGTTTATGCACAAACTGAAGCTGGTCGTATTCCTTCTGCATTCCAGTCCGTCGCAGCATTCTCATGCGATTTTCGACCAAAACTTTGGCCTCAGCCCGACCGATCGGCTCAAATTCGATGCCGTCTGAGCCATTGTCTACCAGAAAAAAGAGGCGTTGGGCATAGAGAGTGCTAAACAGTTCACGCTTTTCCTCAACCAAACACACTCTAAAGAGCAAGCCAAAAGTAGGGTGATTTAGATATGTCTCAATGCTCATTCAGATTTGGCTCGGCGTGTAAGTGTAGAGAGAATGTTATGTTGAATTGATCACTTTTCCAGGAAATAACAAATTGTAATAAATATCCTCTGGTTTGTGAGCGATCCCCTTGAGAATTTCAGAAAGATTACTCTTTTTGGGCGATCGTTTTGTTTGTAACTCTCTACAAGACTACGGTGAAACAATCTCGGTATGCTCTCACATTAAGGTTGCTTTTTTTGGAAAAACTTAGGCAATCTGGGCTAAACGGCTAACCAACGAAGTGAAAAGACCGATCTTAGGCTGGATTGGCAGGAGAGTATTCAACAAACTGCCAGCGTAGGGGAATGGTGTTCGCTCGAATACGATCGAGTTGTACCTCAATCAGCCGTTCTGCCCCAACAAATTCTGAGTCTGCATCCCAAATAATCTGTGCCCTTCCGGTTAGCTGTAGTGTTTCACCCGTTACAAAATTGATGAACAACAAGCCTACGTTTGGATTTACGGCAATGTTGCCCAATGTGTTGAACATATTGTTGCCCGCATAGTCTGGAAACAACAAGCGATCGGGCTGCAAGACTTTCACAAATCCCGGCTGGCCGCCTCGATGAGACGCATCTGCCCCATGTGTGGGATGAAGACTGGCGATAAAGAACGTGTCGGCTTGAGTGATTGACTGCTGTTGTTTGAGATCCAGAAAATCCGACCATTGGGCTGTCTGATTCGTCTCCGACATTTCTTCTGACATTCCTATAAGCTGCCGCATCTGAATGTACTTCGGACAGTTGAAATACACCTGATTGACGCAGAGATGAATGCCCTGCGGAGTTCTTTGAATCGAACCGTTTATTCTCAATCGTCTGCGGGTTGCGAGATCGATCGCCAACAGTCCCATCAGTTGATCACTTTGCTGATCACTTTGCGATTCCCAGAGCGGATCGTCAGACTCGACGGCGTGGATGTGAATGCTGCGATCGTTTCCCGTCAAAAATCCCGCTTCACCGATGAGCAACGATGCCCAGACCTGATGATTTTGATCAACCGTACTGGCGATCGCCCACTGTTGCGGTTTCAAAAAGTCCTGAGCCGCTGGAGAAACCACAGAGCCAATTAGTTTTTGAAGGCGATCGGCTGCTGCTTGCACTCCCACACGAGTCTGAATCAGAAGTTCTCCAGCGTGATAGGTCATAGTCCCGGCATCCCTACATAGTTGGGCAACTGTTGAATGCGATCGATCCACGCCCTGACATTCGGATACGGCTCTAACGAAACTTTGGCATCCCCAGACAGCGCCACGTAAGGAAAACAAGCAATATCGGCGATCGTCGGTCTACCACATTCCAGCCAGTCTCGATTTGATAAGTGTGCATTGAGGAGCGTGAGAAACTGGTGCGACTTTTGGGTGGCGCGATCGACATCAATTTCAGTCCGACCCAACAGGTAGTAGACTCTTGCGGCGGCCAGTCCATTTGCGATTTCATTTGCTGCATTTGAGAGCCACTGCATGATTTGACTCATCGAAACTGCATCCGTCGGCAACCAGGTTTCGCCTCCATACTGACGCGCTAGATAAACCAAAATCGCTTGAGAATCACGGATGGTCTGGTCTCGATCGACCAACACAGGCACCTGTCCCCACTCATTTAACTGGAGAAAAGCCGAAGACTTGTGCTCACCCTCCTTTAGGTTGACGGGCACCAATTCAACGTCCAATCCCAGTAGTGAGAGCAGCAATCGCACTTTGTAGCAGTTACCCGAAATCGTCGCATCGTGGAGTTTCAGCATGGTCGTTAGTTGTTGGGGTCAATTGTATCGAACGTTCAGTCTAATCATTCATGACTGTACTGATCGTTCGGTAAGATGTCAATAGAAGACTCAAAAAACTTATGTCACGAGATCAGATCGTCATTCAACTGCTGCAAGTATTTCGGCAATATGGCTATGAGGGCGCAACGCTGACCAAGATTTCTCAAGCCACCGACCTCGGTAGAGCCAGCCTGTATCACTACTTTCCGGGCGGCAAAGAGGAGATGGCAAACGCGGTATTAGAGCATCTCGATCGCTGGCAACAGACCAACGTTCTGACTCCACTTCAAGCAAACGGAACGGCTCTAGAACGATTGGAGGCAATGATGCGATCGCTCGACCAAGCCTATAACGGGGGGCAACAGTCCTGTTTGATTTCTGTTTTGTCAATGGGCGACGCAAAAGACTTGTTTTCACCCAAAATCAGAGCAGCGCTGGAGGAGTGGATTGGCGCGATCGCAACCGTTCTCACCCAAACAGGCATGAATCTCCCTTTAGCCACTCAGCGCGCCGAAGATGCCATCTTACAAATTCAGGGTGCTTTGGTGTTAGCGCGTGCTTTAGAAAATACCGCTCCCTTTCAGCGATTGCTACAACGCCTACCAGAAGAGCTTTTACAACGATGAAAACCGATTCGATCTGGTATTGTCTCTTCAAGTCCTTTCCAGGCATCTTTTTTGAGCTAATCGGTCAACCTGCCGCCGTTGCTCAAAGCTATGAATTCGCCTCGGTTGAAGTCAAACAAACTGCTTTTCGGATCGATGGCGTGTTTTTGCCCAACCAACCTGACGATCCCCTTTACTTCAGCGAATTTCAGTTTCAGCCCGACCCCAAACTCTACTCTCGATTTTTCACTGAGATCTTTCTCTATCTCGACAAAACTGAGCTTGTGAATAACTGGCAAGGAGCCATCGTCTGGGGAAGCCGAAAACTGGATACGGGAGGCACCGATCACTACTGGGAATTGCTCGAAAGTCAGCGAGTACGCCGCATTTATTTAGATGAATTGGAGGTCACTGAAGGGTCGATCGGCTTAGGTCTGGTAAAACTAATCGTCGAACCACCGCCCAAAGCTGGACAACGGGCCAAAACGTTGATTCGATCGACCAGAACTCAGATCACCGATGAAGCAATCCAGCGGGAAATATTACAATTGATAGAAACGATCATCATCTACAAGTTCCCCAAACTGAGTCGAGAGGCCATTGAACAAATGCTAGAACTCGCCGAATTAAAACAAACCCAGGTCTATCAAGAAGCCAAAGAAGAAGGCAAATTGGAAGGTCTTGTAGAAGGTAAATTGGAAGGTCTTGTAGAAGGCAAACTGAAGGGTGTTCCTCGATTTCTAGAACTCGGTTTGAGTCTGGAGGAGATCGCTCAGACGTTGGAATTAGACCTGGAAACAGTTCGGCAGGCTGTCCAACCTGATTGAGCGCAGCAATGTCTTCTCTAACCCTGTTTGAGAGATGAATGACCCAACCATAGAACTGATAGAACTCGCAGATAGCTTCAAGCAAACCAGAGTGTATGAGGAAGCCAAAGAAGAAGGGAGACTGGAAGGAATATTGGAAGGCAAATTGGAATGTGTGCCTCGATCGCTGAAATTCGGTCTGACTTTGGAACAAATTGCATATGCTTCTGATTTAGAGGTTGAAACAGTGCGGCGGGCTGCTCTCGAAAGGGAGATTGGAGGTAAGGAATCCGCAGATGTCTGACTAAACTCGCTACAATGGGATGCTGATGAAATTGTGACGCTCTCAACTCCTCAAACTGTCTGATTTCATCCCTCCTCGCAAAAGCGGGGCAACGCCCTCCCTCATCCCTCATCTCTCCTATGTCTTTGCCCATTGTTGCTATCATCGGTCGTCCCAACGTGGGCAAGTCCACCGTCGTCAATCGTTTGGCGAAAGTGCAGGACGCGATCGTCTTCGATGAACCCGGTGTGACGCGCGATCGCACCTACAAACGCGCCTTTTGGAACGATCGTGACTTTCTCGTAGTCGATACAGGCGGATTGGTTTTTGACGACGATACCGAATTTTTGCCCCTGATTCGTGAACAAGCGATGTCGGCCCTCACCGAGTCGAGCGTTGCGATCTTTGTTGTCGATGGAAAACAAGGCTTGACGACTGCCGACGAAGAAATCGCCATGTGGCTGCGCCAGCAATCCGTGCCTGTCGTGTTGGCCGTTAATAAATGTGAATCGCTTGATCAAGGACTCACGCAAGCCGCCGAGTTTTGGTCGTTGGGGCTGGGCGAACCTTTTGCAATGTCAGGAATTCATGGCAACGGCACGGGCGAACTGTTGGATCAGGTGATCGAATTTTTGCCGTCCACCGATCAGATCGAAGAAACGCCAGAAATTCGGGTGGCGATCGCTGGCCGTCCGAATGTGGGCAAGTCCAGTTTGCTGAACGCCTTTGTGGGTGAAAATCGCTCGATCGTCAGTCCGATTTCTGGCACGACACGAGACGCGATCGATATGCTGGTCGAACGCAACGACAAGATGTATCGCCTGATCGACACCGCAGGAATTCGTAAGAAAAAGAACGTCGAATATGGGCCAGAATTCTTTGGCATCAATCGGGCTTTTAAGGCGATCGATCGATCAGATGTCGTTCTTCTAGTGATTGATGCATTAGACGGCGTAACCGAGCAAGACCAAAAACTAGCCGGACGCATTGCCGATGAAGGGCGTGCCTGTATTGTTGTCGTGAACAAATGGGACGCGATCGAGAAAGATTCCAACACGATCTACGAGTACGAAAAGCTGATTCGCTCTCGACTTCACTACATGGAATGGGCAGAAATCATCTTCATCAGCGCCCAAAACGGACAGCGCGTCGAGAAAATCTTTGACCTGATCGAGGTCGCCGCCGAACAGCACAAACGCCGCGTCAGCACGTCTGTAATTAACGAAGTGATCGAAGATGGAGTCAGATGGCATTCTCCGCCCACTACGCGCCAGGGTCGTCAAGGTAGAATCTACTATGGCACCCAGGTCAGTAGCCGACCGCCGACGATCGCCCTATTCGTCAACGATCCCGCTTTGCTCAATGACAACTACCGCCGCTATATCGAGCGTCAATTCCGTCAATCTCTCGGCTTTCAGGGCACTCCGCTGCGTCTGTTATGGCGTGGCAAGAAGATGAGAGAACTCGATCGGGCCAGTGCTAATCGGGCGACGAAGGTGTAAGAAGTTCTCCCTCCTCCCTTCCCTCATGGATTTACTACGATCGCTCCCCCTCGGTCTCTATCTCGAACAGCCGATTACATGGCTTCATCATCTGGATGCGCGGGTCAAGTTGGCCTGGTTGATGAGTTTTTTGATTGCTCCGCTGTTGGCGAGTCCTGAGTGGCGCATCTTTTTGGTGGTGCTGTTGGTGTTGTTGACGCTGACGGCAATGATCCCTTTGCGGGTGTGGAAACAGCAGATGGGGTGGCTGTTGTTGTTTTCGCTGTATGTGTTTTCGCTGGTGGCGATTTCTCCTGATGCGTTGAATGTCAATGCTCGTCCTCGTCTGCCTGCAAATGAGTTGGCCTTTGTGCAACAACCCGATCAGCTCCCTGCCCCAACTCCGCCTCGCCCCTGGTACAATCCCTTCAATAATCCCTTCAACACTGGAGAAAAGAAATCTCCGCCTCAAGAAGCTGCCCAAAAACTCAAGCGCCCTGATTTACCTCAGCCCACTGCTTATCGGTATGTGGTGCTTCAGGCGGGCCCATTTACCGTCACGCGACGATCGCTCACCCTGGCCATCACGGTCAGCACTTTACTATTCACGCTGATTTATAGTACAAACCTATATCTACTGACGACCGCGCCAGAAGAAATTACCGCAGGGTTAGAGGATTTGATGAGTCCTTTGCGCCGCTTTAACTGGCCGATTACCGAAATAGCGTTGACACTGACGCTGGCTCTGCGGTTCATTCCCTTAGTGTTAGAAGAATTTCAGAATCTAGTGCGATCGGTCAGGACTCGCGCGATCGACTGGAAAAAACTCGGCTTTCGTCGGGCTGCTCAAGTGTGGATGCTCGTCGCCGAACGGTTGCTCGAAAACTTACTCCTGCGAGCCGAACAAATTTCCAGCGCCATGAAAGTGCGTGGATTTACCAGTCCCAACAAGCATCGAGTCCAGTGGCATGAGTTGCGCCTCAAACGCTTTGACTGGCTGGCTTTGGGACTGTTGGGCGTATTGTGGGCTGCAAGATTTGTTGTGGGGCAGGCGTGAGGGGTGAGGGAGGAGGGAGGAGGGAGGAGAGAATTTTTGCGTAAAGTAGTGTGACGTGAATTCGATGAAATTTCTCACTTCGACTACAAAGCCAGGAACACCCCAAATTCTCCATAAACAGAGAACTTTGAGCCAGAAATCTTGTCCGAAAGTCCCCTAGTATGGGGGTTGGGGGCAGAAGACCTGTTTTCTTTCTCAACCTCAAATTAGCCTCACTTAAAAAACGCGAACACGCATTAAAAGCCGTACACCGCGTAACACTCGTTTCTATTCATCCCTCATCCCTCATCTCTCATCCCTTCTCCATCCTTCATCCCTCATCCCTTCCAATGCGTTCCCTTCTTCCCTGGCACTGGCGATCGCTTCCTCTCGACCAACGATCGGGTTCTGAAATTTTCACAGCCCTGTTTTTGAAAGATGAAATTGCGACGCTGCTTGAAAGTCCGTATCCATCTTCACCCGATTATCCGCAGTTGGGACGGTACTCGATTTGTGCGGGTGCGCCGCGTGTGGTTGAGGGAGAATTGCAGCTTTGGAGTCCGCCAGTGGGTGAAATTTTGCCCTTTTTGCAACAGCTTCTCGATCGTCCTCATGCTGAGGTAGCTGCTTCTGAACTGCCTTTCACCGGGGGGTGGCTGGGCTGGTTGGGCTACGATCTGGCCTGGGAAATTGAAAAGCTGCCTTATCTCAAATCGGACTCGCTGCCCTTTCCGATCGCTTACTGGTATGAACCCGATCGCTTTGCCGTTCTAGATCATCACCAACAAACGCTCTGGTTAGCTGCCACTCAAGCGACTGATCTCGATGCAATGCAAGAGGCGCTAAACCGAAGGGTTAAGATACCAAAACCCGAATTTCAAACTGCTGCTCCGCCTCACTTTCATCTTGCTCAGGCTGACTACGAATCGGCCATTCTGCAAGCCAAAAAGCACATCCAAGCGGGGGACATTTTTCAGGCGAATTTGTCGCTGCGATTTGAGGCAAAAACGACGGCAGAGAGTTGGTCAATTTACCGCGCGTTGCAACAGATTAATCCTTCTCCTTTTGCAAGCTATTGGCGGACTCCCTGGGGAACGGTCATCAGTTGCTCTCCTGAACGGTTAGTAAAACTGCAAAACCGTCATGCAGAAACGCGGCCGATCGCAGGCACGCGCACCAGAGGAACCACGATCGCTCACGATCAACAACTAGCCGAAGAACTGATCAGCAACACCAAAGAACAAGCTGAACACATCATGCTAGTCGATCTAGAACGCAATGATTTGGGACGAGTCTGTGAATGGGGATCAGTACAGGTCGATGAACTGCTGACGATCGAACGCTACAGTCACGTTATGCACCTGGTCAGCAATGTCACCGGAACGCTAAAACCACACCTCAACGCCATTGACCTGATTCGCGCCCTCTTCCCCGGCGGAACGATCACAGGCTGCCCAAAAGTCCGCTGTATGGAGATTATTGAAGAACTGGAACCCGATCGCCGCAGTCTCTTCTATGGTTCTTGTGGCTACCTCGACTGGCGCGGCAATTTGGATTTGAACATTCTGATTCGTACCCTACTCTATGTGAGAGGTGAGGAGAGAGGAGAGAGGAGAGAGGAGAGAGGAGTGAGGAGAGAGGAACGAGAAGAGAAAAGCAAGAAGTTTACTGAATTCATCCCTCATCCCTCATCCCTCATCCCTCATCCCTCATCCCTCATCCCCGCGATCGTCTACGGTCAAGTCGGTGCAGGCATCGTTGCAGACAGCGATCCTGAGCGAGAATGGCATGAATCGTTGCACAAAGCCGAGGCCCAACTCGCCGCCCTAAAACTTGCCGCTTCAGACGGGTTTTGACACTCCCCATGCCCCAAGGCGAGGGAATTCTTGGCTCAACGAAACCACTTAACCTAGATTCCTTGCAGTCTCTAGCCCAGAGGTGGGATTCTCCCCAAGCGTTAATTCGGGTATGCCCTACCCTATTCGCACGAGTGCGAGTCCTGTTTAATTCTGAAGCCAATTCGCTTCAAAAGGCTGGTCGTCTAGCTCCTCTAAATCTTTTACCGACTGCGAGGAGGGAACTAGAACCATGCAGTAGAACCGCATAGATTCAATTATCAAGGTGCAGCGTGTCTTTCGACAACCAGGTTTTTTAAGTGGTTGATTACCTTGCCACTAGAATGAGTGTACCAGATGAGTACACAGCATGACTGAAAAACAACTTCACGTTAGAGTCTCCGAGGAGGAAATGAAAAAGCTTGAGCGCTATGCTAAAAAGTCAAAGCGAACCAAGACAGACGTTGTACGTGAATTTCTGCGTTCCTTGTCGTGAGAGATTGGCGCTACCGCGCCGTCGCTATCCATCCCCATGCCCAAAGGCGAGGGGCTTTCCGCTCAATTTCGGTAATCTAACGCGAATTCAATAAATTTCTGTGTGGGGGCAGAAGCGCTGAACAACGAATCGACCTTAATCTATTTTTCTTGACGCTCTATGCCGACTCCTGCTGACATTCTGATTCTCTCCAATGCCCCCGGAGAACTCGCTACCTGGGTCAAGCCTGTCGTTCGAGAACTCAAGCAACTTTTGGGCGATGACATTCGGATTTCGGTGGTGCTGTCTCCTTGTCCAAATGCCAGTGGTCAAGAAGCTGAAATTGCCCTCAGTTACCCGGAAGTCGATCGCGTCCAAGCCGCCCGGCATTTCTTTCCCTTCTTGCTCTGGGGCAAAACGGCCGAACCGTGGGACTGGCACGATCGCGGCGTGGTCGTCTTTCTCGGCGGCGATCAGTTCTTCCCGCTGGTGATTGGCAAACGGTTGGGCTATCGGACGGTGATCTATGCCGAATGGGAAGCGCGCTGGCATCGCTGGATCGATCGCTTTGGAGTCATGCGATCGCAAGTTGTCGATCGTGCCCCTCACCAATTTGCTCATAAACTGACCGTTGTCGGAGATCTGATGGCAGAAGTTTCGACCTTTGGCACCGAGGAGGCATTCAAAACAGGGGGAACGCTGATCGGTTTGTTACCGGGTTCTAAGCCTGCCAAATTGTCTCAGGGAGTGCCCTTAATGCTGACGATCGCCGATCAACTTTGGCGCGATCGTCCCCAAACTCGCTCTGAAATTCGCTTTGTGATTCCAGTGGCACCGACGCTGGATTTGGACACGCTGACTCAGTATGTTGACCCTGAGCAAAATCCTGTGATGCTCTTGATGGAGGGCGTTTCAGCCCAGTTGGTGATTCCTGAGTCGGGCGATCGTCCTTATCTCAAAACACCCAGCGGACTGCAAGTTGAGCTTTGGTCAAATCCGACGGAGCGAGTTCCGGCTTATTCGCTGTTGTCGCAATGCACGCTTTGTATCACCACAGTTGGCGCAAATACGGCGGAATTGGGGTCGTTAGCCGTGCCGATGATCGTCTTATTGCCCACGTATCAAATGGACGCAATGAAAGCGTGGGATGGACTGCCAGGTCTATTATCAAATCTACCGGGAGTCGGGTCGCTGTTTGCCAAGCTGATTAATGGGTGGTTTGTGCGACGAATGGGGCTGTTGTCGTGGCCCAATATTTGGGCGCAAGAAGCGATCGTGCCTGAACTGTTTGGCCGTCTTCAACCCAAAGCGGTCGCTGCGATCGTCTCCGGTTTTCTCGACCATCCAGACAAGCTGCAACAGATGCGCGACAAACTACGAACCGTCCGAGGAGAACCGGGAGCAGCCCGGAAGTTTGCGGCGATCGTCGTTGAGGAGTTAGCGCGATCGTGAGCTAGAAAGACGTGATTTCGATGAATTTCGCTTCGTTATTCAAGTCTTCTGCCCCCCAACCCCCCAATTCTGGGGGACTTTAAGACATTAGATTCGATTCAAAGTCCCTCACTTGTGGGGGATTTAGGGGGCTGAAGCCGATTCAAACGAAGCGATTAACGACTTATGTATACACGGTAGATGATCAAGGTGGGATTTCTAGCTCCTCGCCTGAGAGAGGTTGGGGAGGTTGTAGATGGGTTGTACTCAAAGATTGATTGGTATCAATCAGAGGATTCTCCATCGCGTCGTCCTAATTCGTAGATGCCGCAACCCATGCAGGCGAGAATTCCGAGGCTAATTCCCCAACTTTCGCCCAGGCTGATTTCGGTGACGACGTTGCAGAGTGTGCCGACGACTAGAAAAGGAAGAATGCTGCAAATTGAAGCATAGAAGGCGTTTTGAGATTCTCTAGCGGGGCGGGTTTTCTCAAATTCTTCGGCAGACGTGTAGAGCGATCGCTCCGCAAAATTAAGCCATCGATTCAATTGTTCGGTGACCCATTCACCCACGGGCGAAAATCCCAAATAGAGCGCCAGTGCCCACAAGCAGGCTCCTGCAATCTGAGTGGCTTCAACAGCGAAGGCAAACGGGCCAATTTCAAAAGACATTTGGTTGGGTAGAGACAAAGGGAAAATGATGTAGCTGTATTGTCCGTCATTTTGACAAAATTGGAGAATCCCCACCCCTCAGCCCTCATCCCTTTTACGGCGACAACCGATCGACAACCCACCCCTCTCCTTGCCGTCGATACCGTAATCGATCGTGCAATCGACTCGATCGCCCCTGCCAAAACTCGATCGCGCTGGGCTTGACGCGAAATCCTCCCCAATGAGGCGGCCGGAGAATTTCCTGATTTTCGTATTGAACTTTTAAGTCGGCTAATCGCTGGTCTAAAACGGCTCGATCGGGAATCACGCGACTCTGATCCGAAGTCCAGGCACCGAGGCGACTGTTGACGGGGCGACTGTAGAAATATTCGTCGGATTCTGCATCAGAAACTTTCTCAACTGCGCCAACAATTCTGACTTGACGCTCTAACTCAGCCCACAAAAAGACGATCGCCCCATGAGGATTCTCAATCAACTCTTTGCCTTTGGCGCTTTCGTAATTGGTGTAGAAGACAAAGCCGCGATCGTCAAAATGTTTGAGTAACACAATCCTGGCCGACGGAATGCCTTCCTTGCTGGCAGTGGCGATCGTCATAGCGTTGGGTTCGAGCAGTTGGGCTGCGACGGCCTGATCAAACCACTGCTGAAATTGTCGAAACGGGTCGGGGTCTACGTCCTGTTCGGTGAGTGCGCGAAGTGTGTAGTCTTTCCTCAAATCTGCGATCGACATATCCATCTCTATTGAAGTTTCTATCCTTCCTGCATTGTATTTCTATCGAGAAGGTGATTGCTGGATGTGAACAATTGATCAATCCTCAATGAGAGCGCTATCATGTGCGATTTCCCCCTTCTCTAGGAGTGACTTCATGAACTTGCTGCTGGCCGGAGACATCGGCGGAACGAAGACGATTTTGCGATTGGTCGAATTGCAGCCCGATCAAGGGTCGCTTCATTCGCTTTATGAGGTTCGCTATCCCAGCAGTGACTTCCCGGATTTGGTGCCGATGACTGAGACGTTTTTGGCGGCTGCCACCCAGGAATTAGGAGAATCTGTCTCGCCCCAAAAAGCCTGCTTTGCGATCGCCGGACCGGTCATCAACAACACTTCCAAAGTGACAAACGTGGGCTGGTTTCTCGAAGCCGATCGCATCTCTCAAACGCTGTCCATTCCCAAAGTGACGCTGATCAACGATTTTGAAGCGGTGGGCTATGGCATTCTCGGTCTGGAACCTGCGGATCTGCACACGTTGCAAGTGGGATGCGCCCAAAAGAATGCACCGATCGCCGTCATCGGCGCAGGAACGGGTCTAGGACAGGGTTATCTGATTCATTTTGATGGCAATTATCATATTTTTGGATCTGAAGGCGGTCATGCTGATTTTGCGCCCCGATCGGACTTAGAGTTTCAGTTATCCAGCTACTTGTTGGCCAAACACAATATTGAGCGAGTGTCCGCAGAGCGGGTGATTTCGGGTCAGGGCGTGGTGGCAATTTATCAGTTTTTGCGCGATCGACACTATGCGACCGAAACGCCTGAAGTCGCAGAGGTGGTGAGAGAATGGGAATCTCAAATTGGGCGGACTCCCAAAACGGTGGATGCAGCGGCGACGATTTCAAAGGCGGCATTAAAAGATCGCGATCGTCTGTCCGAAAAAACCATGCAAATGTTTGTCGAATCTTACGGCGCAGAGGCGGGCAACCTGGCGCTCAAGTTCCTTCCCTACGGCGGTTTGTATGTCGCGGGAGGCATTGCAGCCAAGATTCTCCCGTTGATTAAAGAAGAGGGATTTTTGCAGGCTTTTATTCACAAAGGTCGGATGAGTTCGGTTTTAGAAAGAATTCCGATTCACATTGTTCTCAATCCTCAAGTCGGTCTGATTGGTGCGGCGTTGTGTGCGGCCAGACTGTGAGCCAAGAAAGTTAATTTCCAATTGCATTAAACCCGATCGCGGATCTCTTGTGTAATCCTGGATCATGCACCAGAAACCACAGGAAGGATGCTCACATGGATGACAAATTAATGTTGATGATTCCCGGCCCAACGCCTGTACCAGAGCAGGTTTTGTTGGCCATGGCCAAACATCCGATCGGACATCGCAGCGGTGATTTTGGCAAGATTATGGCAGAAGTCACCCAAAATTTGAAATGGCTGCACCAGACGCAAAATGATCTGTTGATTCTCACGGCCAGCGGTACGGGCGTGATGGAAGCGGGGATCATTAACTTCTTGAGTCCGGGCGATCGAGTTTTGGTTGGCTCCAATGGCAAGTTTGGCGAACGCTGGGCAGAGGTCACTGACGCATATGGGTTGAAGACCGATCGCATTACGGCAGAATGGGGCAAACCGCTCGACCCAGCCCAGTTTCGTCAAGCGCTAGAGGCAGACACCCAAAAACAAATCAAAGCTGTCATCGTCACCCACAGCGAAACCTCGACAGGTGTCCTCAATGATCTGGAGACGATTAACCGTCACGTCAAAGCCCACGGAGAAGCGCTAATCATTGTCGATACCGTGACCAGTTTGGGTGCGATGAATATTCCTGTAGATGCGCTGGGACTGGATGTCGTGGCATCGGGTTCGCAAAAAGGCTACATGATTCCGCCGGGGTTGGGGTTTGTGGCGGTGAGCGCTAAAGCGTGGGAGGCTTACAAAACGGCTAAACTGCCTCGCTACTATTTAGATTTGGGCAAATATCGCAAAGATGCCGCCAAAGATACTACGCCTTTCACGCCTCCCATTAATTTGTTCTTCGCACTACAAGCGGCTCTGAGAATGATGCAGGCTGAGGGCTTAGAAAGCATTTTTGCAAGACATCAACGCTTACTTTTGGCGACTCGTGCCGCGATCAAAGCGATGGGCTTACCTTTACTTGCGGCCGATGAGTGTGCGAGTCCTGCGATTACATCGGTGATTCCGAGTGGCGTGGATGCTGAAAAAATCCGCTCTGTGATGAAGAAGCGGTTTGACATCGTGCTGGCGGGTGGACAGGATCACCTCAAAGGTAAAATCTTCCGCATCGGGCATCTGGGATTTGTGAGCGATCGCGACATTCTCACGGCGATCGGTGCCCTAGAAGCCACGCTCCAAGAACTCGGATATGAAGGAGTGCAGTCGGGTGCTGGAGTTGCGGCAGCGGCCAAAGTGTTTGCAAATTCTTAGTTCCGATTGAGAAACTTGACTTTAGCTGAAGCAGCAGAAGCCTCACGCCATAATCTCTGATTTGGCGTTGAGATGAATGCGAGTGAGTTGACGACGCTCCCCTCTCTTACCCAATCCCCTACGGAGGGAAACCCTCCTCCAGGGTTGGGCGCTGACCTATGCCAAAGGCGCGGGAAGGGGAGATGGAGGAAATGAGCAAATCTCTCATGACACAAAACGAGTGTGATATAATCAGGGCAAGGGTTTGAGCTAATCGCCGCTCTGAAATCTGAACCACGACAACTCAGAATATGGGGTTGCACCGAGTAATAGACGTTCTGCGTCGCTTTCTGTTGGTGCGTAAAATTCTGACAGTACAGAGGTTGAACATACTTTTTGTACTTGTTCACAATCTGCGGTAGGGCATTCCGTGGATTTAAAACAAAGCTCAGGTAACGTCCGATGCAGTAGCAGGAGTCACTGAGAAGCCTACTCCATACCGAAAGGTTGGTGTAGGAGTATGTCACTTTATTTGCCCCACTTTTTGCGGTACTCCTCTAGCTGATACTTTTGGTAAATCGATCGCCACTGCCAATCTCGAATCAAAACCCCTTCTTTAATCGAGAAGTGAACTCTGGCAGAATCTGAATGAATTGTTTTGGGATTGATATCAGTCTGATAGGTTTGAATGACATCAAAGTTAAAGACCAGTCCATATACAATCTGCAAAGCAATCAGCAAACTGAGGTATTGCACCTTTCTAACTTTCTCAGAGGTGGCAATCCAATAGATCACCGAAAACAACACAGGAAACAGATATCCATATTCATGAGGCAACCTGAAAAACATGATCTGGTTATAAACCACACATAGAAAAGTACTATAAAAGATCAGTTTCTCAGCCTGAGTATTTTGGAATGGATTATCGGCAATCTTTCTAACTAAAAAAGTCCGTTCTTGAAAGAGAAAAGCACCTAGTAAAACAAAAGCAGGCAGTCCCCAAAAGTAGATGTTTTTATAAACAAATCTGCCAATAATTCCCACAAAACCGCCAGACGCATCGGGGCCAATTCCTAAAAAGGAAAGGGTCATCCCAGACGCAAAGAACACAGGTAAATAAAAGACAACCGATGCAACCAGAAAAAGAATAAAGCTCTGAACTAAAAGCCTTCTAGATTTAGACTCTTTTTGAACATAGCAGAAGTAAAGGAAGTAAGCGATCGCCGCCATCGGCCCATAGGTAATCCTCGAAGAAACGGCCGCTGCAAAGATCAACGCCGCCCATCTGAATTTCTGATCAATTAACAGAAAGACACCCAACACAAAGAAAAATGCAGCATAGATGTAATCGATCGACGTAGCAGACGCAATCACCCAAAAGGGATTTACCCCGATCGCCAGCACCGATAATATAGCAATTCTAGTCGTTGTAATTCTACGAAGTAGCCGATAGAAGATAAACAACGTAGTCACAGACAACACGACAGAAACAAGATTAGCAAGAAAGAACCCTCCGATTTGGGAGGCAAGCCCGATCGCGATTTCTGGAATTAAGTATCCCTGAAACCGAGAGGACACATACTTTCCTTGACTGATCAGTGTATTCCAGGTATTCAGCATCCGATAAGTATCGTCATCATTACCATAGCCGCCCAGCGCAAACACACTGTAACTAGTCAGTAAAAGTCCTAAAGCACTGTAGATATTGTTAAATCTCCAATTCTTCGTCAAGCGGTTCATAGAGTTCCTCCGCTGATTTTAATTATGTTATTACGAGTAGCAGATGCAATGTAGCGATCGGTTATCCGAGTATATGTATTGAGAATTATCTCTTTATTGGCACATCCGCGCTAACTATCTGTAGAGAGATTTAAGGGAAAACCATGAAGGCAGTTTGTATGTAAAATTACATGAATGATTTGCGAAAGGCTGGAGGCGTTGCAAAATTAGGTTACATCCATCGTCTCGGAGGGTAGGAACATTGACCTAAAGCGACTCCCCGATCGCCTGTTGAATCCTGTGTTGAATCA
This sequence comes from Phormidesmis sp. 146-33, assembly GCF_052939515.1. Classification (NCBI taxonomy): domain Bacteria; kingdom Bacillati; phylum Cyanobacteriota; class Cyanophyceae; order Leptolyngbyales; family Leptolyngbyaceae; genus Phormidesmis; species Phormidesmis sp. 146-33. Next base: position 3,644 of record NZ_JBJPHU010000125.1, on the reverse strand, counting down.
TAGTTTTGTTGTACAACTTCTCCAGCTCATATTGCTAGAAATTGAAAGTGATGAGTCCAGAAGAATTTAGAGAAGTTACATTAATTGAACTAAGCGATACAACCAACGAACAAACGCTGTGAAGTAGATTTATCAGAAGTAATACTAGAGGTAATACTAGTCTGATCTTTCATTGCTATAAATGTGCGCCCCCCTGACTACGGCATCTCCTCTTATAAGGGCTGCCGTGTACACACACGTTGATCGATCTGTCATTGCTGAGATCCTTCGCCCCCTAAATCCCCCATTCTGGGGGACTTTGAACCGTCGTCCTGGCTTTGAACTTTGGAAATCTTTCCTTTGTCAAAGTCCCCCAGAATGGGGGATTTAGGGGGCTGAAGCCGCCTGAAACGAAGCGACAACGACTTGTGTGTACACGGTAGCAGGGTGGGAATTTTATAGAAGCGGAATTTTCTAGCTCCCCGCACTAAAGAGGGGTTGGGAAAGGTCAATTTGTTTCACCTAAAAATTGATTGGATGTCAACTCTTCTCCAAGGCCAATTTTGCCGCACCGACGATGCCCGCTTGATTGCCTAACTCGGCTTTGAGCAACTGCAATCCATTTCGAGAACTGGGCATGACTCGCTGCTCGATTTCTGTCAGCATCGCTGGAAAGAAGAACTCAGCACTGGCACTAATGCCGCCGCCAATCACGATCGCTTCCGGGGTCAACACATACACCAGACTGCTCAAGCCAATTCCCAGATCGCGTCCATAAAGCTGCCAAAACTCCAGCGCATTTGGGTCGCCTGCCTGAGCCAGCTTGCCCAATTCTTCAGGCTCCAGCCCTGTGCGACGACGAACCGCCTGAATTGACGTATATTGCTCCAATGAGCCACGGTTGCCGCTATTACAAGCAAACCCTTCAGGATGCAGCGTAATCAGCCCCAACTCACCCGCCGCCCCTTCTCGCCCGACAAACAGGTTGCCATTGAGCACGATCGCGCCCCCGACTCCTGTTCCCAACGTCAACAAAATCAAATCTTGAAACGATCGCCCCGCTCCTAGCCAAGCTTCGCCCAATCCGGCACAGTTTGCATCGTTTGCCAAAATCGTCGATCGCCCCGTTTTTGCTTCGAGCCAGTCTGCAAGCGGGACATTCTGCCAGCCTGTTAAATTAATCGCAACTCTGGCAATTCGTCCTTGAGCGTCTGCTGGGCCAGGGGTGCCAACGCCGATCGCTGTGCTTTGTCCGTCTGGATCGACTTGGGAAATAGCCGCTACGATCGCCGTCAAAACCGCTTCGGGCGTTGCAGGTTGAGGAGTCGGCACGGTGAGAGACTGCAAACAAATCCCTTGTGAATCAAACCGCCCCAACTTGATCGCCGTTCCGCCTAAGTCAATGCCCAAAACTTGCTGACTCATCGCCCTCTTAGCCTCGCCTTTGCGTGAAACTGTAGAACTTTATATCACTAATTAGGAGTCAGCAAGATTTTGATAACGCCGCGCAAGAATCCAATATCTCTGTCGATGGCTTGATCCGTAAAGTAAGAACATCGAAGTTGATTAAGGAGTTTCACCTCATGAAATTGCATTCTCTCCTGTGGGCAGTTCCGCTGGTTGTGTTAGGGAGCACTGCTGCGATCGCTCCTGTTCAGTCTCAAGTTTCTTCTACGCCGGGGATTTCTAATTCGATGCGATCGACCGCTTTGCGATCGGGTATTGATCGCGTGACTTTTCAGAGTAAAGGCGAAACGTTGGTTGGCAATCTTTATCTACCTGCAAACTACAAAGTGGGCGACAAACTGCCAACGGTGATTGTGACGGGTGCCTGGATGACGATCAAAGAACAAATGCCTGGATTGTATGCTCAAAGATTAGCCGATCGGGGGTTTGCTGCCTTTGGGTTTGACTTCCGCTCTTGGGGTGAAAGTGGCGGTAAGCTGCGGAGTTTTGAGTCTCCCACAGCGAAAATTGCTGATATCAAAAATGCAGTTTCTTTTTTGCAAAGAGTGGATGCTGTAGACGCAAATCGCATTGCTGGATTGGGCATTTGTGCGAGTGCAGGCTATATGGCAGTTGCGACCGCAGAAGATTCTCGGATCAAGTCGCTGATCACAGTTGCTCCGTGGATTCATGATCCACAAATTGTTGACGCGGTTTATGGCGGGAAAGCAGCCGTTGAAACCCTAATTGCGAAGGGGAAAGCAGCCGAAACAAAGTTTGAGAAAACGGGCAAAGTAGACTATGTGTTGGCAACGAGTAAGACAGATAAAACAGCCGTGATGTATGGCGACATTGACTATTATCAAAACCCCAAACGTGGGGCGATTCCTCAGTGGAAAAATCGGTTTGCGATCGCATCCTGGGCAGAATGGCTGACGTTTAATCCTATGCCCGTTGCAAGACAAATCAAGGTTCCTACCCTGTTTATTCACAGTGAGAAAGCTGCGATTCCCGATGGGGCGCGTCAGTTTTTTGCAAACATTCCTGGTAAAAACAAACAGATGAATTGGTTAAACGATCGCACTCAATTTGATTTCTATGACCAAACCGCTACCGTCAATCAGTCCGTTTCGCTCATTGCCAACTACTTACAGTCATCACTTTAGGTTCACGCGCTCAGTTCTTGTTCTGTTTCAGTGTTCTTTAGGAGGTCATCATGTCATTTTCACGCCGCAATATCCTCGCTACGGGTGCTGCTGGACTCGCTGCCGCAATTTCGACAAACAGCTTGGCGAATGCTGCTCAACCCAAGCCTAATCAAACTACTGAATCGACTTCGACGAATTCACCAGGCGCATTTGCAAACAAAGTTGTCTTGATCACTGGAGCAACCTCTGGGATTGGAAAAGTTACCGCCGAAGCCTTTGCGAAACAGGGGGCTAAAGTCTTTTTCTGCGGTCGGCGCGAGAACTTAGGAAAACAGGTGGAACAAGAGATTCGGGCGGCGGGTGGAGAAGCGACTTACATGAAGGCGGATGTTCGCAAAGCTGAAGAGGTCAAAGCGTTTGTGGAGGCGGGTGTTGCAAAATATGGGCGGTTAGACATTGCCTTTAATAATGCGGGAATTGATTATCCGCCTGCTGCGATCGAGGCATCGGCGATCGCTGAATTTGATGACTTGATGAATACCAATGCTCGTGGCGTTTTTCTCGGCATGAAGTACGAAATTCCCTATCTTCTCAAGACCAATGGTTCGATTATCAACATGGCAAGCATCGGAGGAGCGCGGGCTTTTCCCAACATTATGGGCTACGGAACGAGCAAAGCAGCCGTCATTCACATGACCAAGATGGCAGCACAGGAGTATGGAAAGCTGCGGATTAATGTAGTTTCGCCGGGGCCAGTTAATACTGCAATGCTCGATCGGGTCAAACGAGATTGGAAAGTCACCGAAGAACAACTGGTCGCGCCTTATCCAAGCAAGCGAGTTGGGCAACCGGGTGAAGTCACAAATCTAGTCTTGTGGTTGGCTTCTGATGCAGCTTCTTATGTGTCGGGCGGCCAGTTTAGTGTCGATGGTGGTGGACTTGGTTAGATTCAAGCATCCTTTCTTAATTGAGTGCGGTACAGTTGTGCGGCTAGGAGATAGGTGGGCGTATTTCAGGTGACATACTCCAGACGTTCATGCTGACGCATAGAACGCTGGCTTCTCATCGACT
>NZ_JBJPHU010000124.1:0-19856 GCF_052939515.1 Phormidesmis sp. 146-33 | reverse complement strand
TTCCTTCCAGCAGATGCAGATTTTTGAAGGTGGGATTCGTGCGGCTGAAGCGAGTGGCAATGCCAAAATCAATGAGCTTGACCACGCCAGTATGCGGATTAAAGACAATGTTGCCAGGATTGATGTCCTTATGAATGACGTGAGCTGCATGGAGTTTGCCCAGAGTATCAGTCAGGGCGATCGCGACATCCAAAAAAATCGACAAAGGCATCGGGTAGAAGTCTGATTGCTGCCGCATCCAGGATTCTAAAGACTCTCCACCAAAGTCCTCCAAGAGAATCACCAGCGTGCGCTGGTAGTCTTGCTGGCTGTATGTCTTAACGACCCCTTCAAGGTTGAGGGAACGGGTAATTTCATATTCCTGCCGATAGCGAGTTAATTCCTGAAGAGAGGGATAATTCTGCTTGAGAACTTTGGCAACAACCGCACAATTCTCCCGCTCTCTAATGCCTCGATACACAAGAGTTGCCAGGCTCTCATAGATTTTGCTGTGGATCGTGACTCCAGGCAGGGTAATCATGAAATGCTCCCCCAACGAAGGACTGTCATCCGTCTTCCAAAGTATATCGCTTGCCAAACTCCAAAAAATTAAGCTTCTTGGTGGATTTTTTAAGGGCTTCCCAATGACTTCTGGGTTTCAGCAGATTCAGCGGAAAGAATCGGAAGCTGGATTACCGATATCGGAGCGAGTCATCATGCAGTGTATCGTTGCTCCTCCGTGAGTAGACATCACTGACAGCAACAGCGCTAAGCTTAGTGAATATACTGTAGAGCGCGATTAGCGCTTTTCGCAACCCTGAGGGAACCGATATGACCAGCCAGCATCCTTTAATTTTACGAGCCGAACAAATTGCAGCGACCTTGCAACCGTTCTCGCATCCCTGGAATCCCAACTCTGAACTATTCGGCACACAGATGGGGCGAACCGTTGGGCTAAAACGGGCAGGAGTAAACTTCGTCAAAGTTCCACCGGGAAAAGAATCGTTTGTCTATCATTCGCACGATCGAGAGGAAGAATGGATCTACATCTTGTCAGGTCAAGGCATTGCAGAAATTGATGGGGCAGAATTTGAAGTGAATTTGAAAGTTGAGTTTAGCAATTGTATTGATGGAGAAATAAAATGCCAACGATCAACGAAAATCAATTCTTCACAGTCCTGATTGAATTTGAAGTCACTCCATCACAGCAACAGGCATTTATTGATGCGATCGCTGATCAAGTTGAACAGCACTTCAAAAATTATGCTGGGTTCATTTCTGCCAGTTTCCATGCCAGTGAGGATGGAAAGCGGGTTGTCAATTACGCGCAATGGCACTCAAAAGAGGCTTGGCAGAACTCATTTGAAGCATCTGGTCGAAATGAAGTTCAGGTGGCGCTCAACGAGGTGATTAACCACTATAGTGCTAAGACTCTGACCGTCGAACCCTTTCAAGTTAAGCGAGTGATTGAGGAATGTACGAACGTCTAGGATCTTGCCGTTTGCCTTGAAGAGTTCAAGCCTTCTCAGAATTAGTCTGATGTATGGTACGATTTGCGGTTCCTGCGGAGTTGCGCTTTGCGCTAATCGTAAGCAAAACGATTGCGCCGATCGCTCAGTGAATTCATTACAACTATGAATGCCAAGATAGAGGATGAATAAGCTGTGGGTGTTGCGACTAAGCTACCAGTTCAAGATTTTGTGAATCACTCCTCCGATTCCTATCCCTAGAAGAACTGACAGGAGAATGAATGAGAGCATTCCTAGTGTGATTTCTTGCTGCACTTCTATTTTTGAAACCAAAAATAACCATATTGAGGTTCCAAAAACGACATTGAAACCAGCCTGAAAAATGGCTGAGTTGACTCGTCCTTGTAGTATGCGCCATTGGGATAGAATCATGATTAAGCCAAAAGAAGCGACGAAGAGGAGCGAGGCGATCGCAGCCTGCTGGTTATTCTGTAATATATCCAATCGAAACACAAAAATAGCTAGAATCCCAATTATGACCGAGCCAGTAGTCGCAACGAACAAACCCACAATACTCAGTCCAACCCAGAGATAGCTAGTACGATCGCAGCGATGATAGACTAACCATGCTTGAGTGACTGCGATCGCACTCCAAAATAACAAAGCTGAAATCGGAATAATCATCGCTGAGTGATTCTGTTAAAGTCTTCTAGTCGAGAAACTGTCAATTGAGCTACAGAGCGATCCTTCCAGACTTGATACACAAAGCGTTCTCCACGATAGACTCTCACTTGAGGAGTTCCTGCTTCACCTGTATTGATCGTTTTGATGTAGCGCGATCGTACAAAATCATCTTTGACTGCCTCACTATAAACCTGCTGAATTAGTTGCAACCCTTCGGCATTTTTCTGGGTAAAGGCAAGTGGGCGGCGGAGATGGCTGTGATCAACATAAGCGATCGTTTGATCTGTCACAATTTCGTTTGAATCAGCAAAAATCTCAAATGAAATGTATGAAGCAGATAGATTGGGTCTTTGACCTAAATTAATCACACTGCGATAGTCGGGATAGCCCTGATCTAGTTTTCGCACAGGTTGAAGCGGGGGAAGAAAGCGGTGAGTACTCGCCCATTGAACAATTTGCTGAACTGATTGACCGGGTGTCCCTGGCAATATTCCAGATGTTGTTGGCTGGCATTGAATTGCTTCAACATTGCGGAGATAAGTCAGTTTGGGCACATAGCGCTCTGGACAAGTTATAAATACAATGTCTTGCGGGCGACTCACTGTGAGCCGATAGGAGGGCGGAGAGTCATTTTGTTGCCCATTGATCATGTCAACCCGAGGAACGATTTGTGGATTGAATTGAGCCGCGATCGGGCGTTGAAAGATGGCTGTTAAGCCAACAGTTGAGATTACTAAACTAACTGGCATTAACAGCTTTGTTGAATTGACGATCGATTTCATGATTCGTGTCCTTTGAGAATGTTGAGAAATACAGAAGCTTATGAACCACTCAAGCTACTCGCATCGCTGGCGTATGCCTGACGAGTTCTACGACTAAATAAGCAGAGTGATTGTCCGACTTGATTGTTCATGTGAGGTTGAGGATAGTTCCCTCGCACAATTAAAGCGTCATACCCAATTTCATCGCCAAAGGTAATGATTGATCCGAGTGCGCGAGGGTTTTGTAAGCCGCTCACTTGTAAGCAACGGCGATTTACTTCTGCATGATGTTGTTTGATAGCCTCTGGGGAAGAGGCAGCAGCGGGAAGCATGATCGGGAGTAAAGTCTTAAAAATTAGGAATACTCCAACAATGCTTATGATGGGCAGAGCTACCCGCAGTTGTTTTGAAGCGATCGCTTTCATTTCTTTTTCTCCAAAAAGTGCAGTGTCAAACAGAGTTACAACTGATTGATTGACTAAACAAAACAGAAAGACTGCCGATCGAGAACTAAATCGGTTTTGCCTTGCACAATTCCAATCAGTTCATCTTGAGCCTTGAGATAAATTGCAATGCCTTCAGGCAAGCCGTGAGGAGCTTGCTTCAACTCATAATCGGTTGGCTTCCCAGGAAGTTCAATGAGGTCTCCAGCTTCAAAATCTGTGATCAGCGCATAGTCTAATGCTTTCTGGTTGCCACTGGCGTAGAAAGTATGCTTCTTGTTCCCCAACATAAACACATCCGCAGCATCTCCGCCTGTTAAAGTATCTAGCTCTTGAAATCCTGGACAATCGTCACTTAGATCAACACCAATCAGCTTGTCTTTTCCTGCTCCGCCGTTAAGTTGATCATTGCCACCTTTACCGATTAGAGTATCATTTCCGGCTGCACCATTCGCAGTGTTGTTTTGAGCATCACCAACTAACCAATTATCTTGGTCTAAAGCGAGTCGTTCCAATACGTCTATTATGAATTTCTGGAACGAAAACCCAGATTTTCTGAGCGCTTCAACTTTACCTCTGGAAGTCAGCGATTCTGCAACACTAGGATTAATGGCAGAGTAAGCTACTAGAAACTCCAGATAGTCGGAGTTGAAATAGGTAAATGCAGGATGACTCAGAGTTCTGACTGAAATTTCAGTTTGAGTGAATCCAGGGGGTGAAGTACTTAACAGTCGTCCAATTTTCTGATGCTTGTCCAAATTGTAGAGCGGATTGATCTCTGGGTTCGTGAAAGATAGTAGCATCGCTGTTCCAGCAATAAATGCTTCTCCTGCCAAACTCACAACATCACCATCGACAATGTAGTGTGTAACCGCTTTATTTTCACCACCCTTCTGAAGAAACTGATCTGCGATCGCGCGACTGGTTCCAGGGGAACTAAACGTGACCACCTCACCAATTAGATCAATCAGTTCGGTTGCAGTAACTTGAGCGATCGCACCTCCTAAACTATGTCCAATGATGTCCGGTTTTTTCTGAGTCGTTTGTGCTGTGCGGGTGAGCCAAACTGCGATCGCATCTCGATTTGCAACAAACTGACCGAATCCAATTCCGTTTGAGTCGCTGTTCGCAACATCATCAAGTGCTTCGTTGGTTCCTCGAAAGACTAGAACAGGTGAATTATTGGATACGCTAGTAAAACCAAAAGCTTGGAATCCAGTACTAGGATCATTGAGAGAGTGATCTAATTTGTATCCTGTTGCGTTGAGAAACTCGCTCACAGGTTGAGCAAAGTTGGGATTGTCAATGATGTAGACAATTTCCTTCGCGAGAATTTCGTAGGTTGGATGATTAGTCATGATTCATTCCTGTAATATCAGTAGGATGCAGGCTTCTAAGTGTGGAGAAATGATAGGTTCTCGATCGCAGTTAGAGAATGGGGTTGATCAGGCAGCATTTTCACAAACACACCTATTTCTAATACAAACTCTTGCCCCATCAATGTTAATACTCCTCGCCCGTCTAGAACTGTGAGACAAACTGTTCGAGAGGCTGAATGCTCAGGGATAGTAGTTCCAGCAGTTATGCAAACTAGCGCAGAAGTGAGATGAGCATCCTTGGTGATCACTTGGCGAGAAACACCAGACTTGCTATAGTCAATTTTTTCTAAAAGATTGACAACAACTGAACCTGATTGTTGAGAGATTGAGGTCATTGCTTGTTCTCCAAATGTGACATAGTTGATTGCAGCAGCATGGACAGGAAGACATGGATTAACTTAAGGAAAAACAATCTTAGGGTCTGGTAAATGTCCTAAATAGAGATGCGTTGCGGCTCTGAGGACGATTTGAGCATAAAGAATCTTTTGGATTTCTAGACTTGGGGCGCGGTTCGCGATCGCTCGATACGCTGAGATTTCACCTTCAAAGCTCCAATCGCTTTTAGAACAATAATGCTCATAGTCATGCACAGCCGCAAGAACCGCTCCATAAAACGGATTTGTGTAAATTGAGGTATCATAAGCCTCAGTACTCACCCAAAGTTGGTCTTGCTCAATGTCAGCAAAAGCTTCTTCAGCAGATTGATAACGTCGATCGTTCGAGAATAGAAGTTTTAGAGGCAATTGCTGAAATTCTTCCATTAGCCAATCAGATAATTCGGACTGAGTTTCAGCAGAGATTTCAGCAGGATGACCTTCTAAATAGAGTTGAGCTAGAGTTTTTAACTTTGAGTTCATGTTGTTTCTCCATCATGAGATTCTGAAATACTGGAGTTGCTTTACTATCAAATTAGTTCAAGTTCAAGTGTTAGTCTTTGAGGTAGCTCAGGTTCAGCAAAATCAGACAATAAAATTAGACAATAAAATTAGACAATCTAAGGTAAAACAATGATCGAACACTTGACGAAAGTTGCGCTTTTTGAACAGCTTACATTAGAGGAATTGCAGACCTTACAGCATCAATCGCAAGTTCATCGCTATTTGAAAGGTGAAATCGTGCTGCATGAAGGCGATCGCTTACCAACAAAGCTTCATGCTCTAATCAATGGAAAACTTCAAGTTAAGAAAACATCGACTAACGGAAGAGAAACTCTACTCAGAATCTTGATGGCTGGAGATATCTTTGCTGCTCCTGCTTTATTTGGCGATGGAGTCTCTCCAGCAACGATTTTGGCGGAGACGAATTGCGAAGTTCTGCTAATTGAAAAAGCAGCTTTGTTGATGACTATTCAGCAAAATCCTGAAGTCGCAATTCGGATTTTAGTAACGCTAACCCAACGGCTGAATCAGTTACATCAAACCATTCATGGATTAGTATCAGAACGTGCAATCGTAAGGTTAGCTCACTTGATTCAATCTACGGCTGCACACTACGGAACAAAACCTAGCTCTGCTGGAAATCGCCTCAATGTGACGCTATCTCACTACCATATTGCTCGGACAATTGGTATTTCGTATGAAGAGTGCGTTCGATTGATTGGAAGCTTGAAATCTGTGATTGAGTACAAGCATGGGGGACAAATCACGATTTTGGATTCAGAGGAGTTAGAGGCGATTTCAGCAGGGCTAACAGAAGATTAATTGGCTTCAGGATTCTCGCCAATAGTTGTTGGCTGCTGCAATTGTTGCGAACTCGATCGCGACAACATGACCCGCCGCAATCAGCATCATGGGATCGTCTCCATAAGCAGTCCGCATTTGCTTGCGTTTCTCTTCATCAGGCTGAGTCAGCTTAACAATCAAGCGTGCCATCATAACCGCTAACTTTCGCCCTTCTTCAGGAGTGGCTGTCATGAGTGAATTGTTTGGAATCAAGGTTAATTCAGGTGCAGATAGATTGGAAGTTAAGGTTGCGTTCGTCATGATCAATCTCCTTGTTATGAATGTTTTGTTTCAGTTGCAAAAGCGGGCAGGTTTTCTGGTCTGACATCTGTAAGTGCGATTCCTTCTGAATTTTGCTCGGCGTTAATCGCAGTATGCGGACTCTTAAATGTTCGTTGTGCTTCAAGTTGCTGACAAAAAATCATTGTTTTGACGTGCTCATGTTCATCATCTCGAATGTTGATAAACACATCATAGAGATTATCTACTTTAGGACGGCGAAACTCAGTTTGGGTAATTTGCATTTCCTCAAACATATAGAGGTCGCCATCTCGGTAGTAGTTAACGGCAACTTGAGGCGCGGGTGTTGCTTTTAGGTCTTCTTCATTGACCTCTAGATAGTGGTTATACGTTTCGTAAGCATGTTGCTCGATCAATTCCATCATGTAGTAGGCAGACTTGGGCAATAGCATATAAAGTGGGACAACAATCCAGTAATAAACCATTGCTAAGTGCTGTGCTAGAAATCGATCGATCCAGTAGCGATCGCCTTCTAGCGATTCCATAATCAAAAGATGATGCAATTCGTTCCAGGTTTCAGAAAAGTGAACTTTCAGCCAATCTGCTTTTCGCCAGAAACCTAGCGTTTCATAGAGATGCAGGACAGATAGATAGGCAAAATAAGGAACACGGGCAATGGTTTCTAGAACGTAGAACCGTTGATAGGGACGGCTTCGATACAAAACATCCGTCACAAATACGAGAATACTGACCACAAATCGAATTAGAGCTTTCACGATTCAAACCTCCGTCATTGTTCTCGAACTGCACAAATCGCGACATATCCTAGATCGTGGTAATGCTGATCAAACACCTGACGCATTCTCACAATGCGATCGCGAATTTTTTTCTGTGTCAACACATTCCAGATTAGCTTTGCTGTTCTGACAAATCCCTCATCTTGAAGAACTTGAACAGGTTTTAGCAATCGCATTTTTCCAACTTTGGCATGAACGATCGCAAGCCCAACTTGGTTAATCGCATCTGTCCACCCTGATTTTGCGAGTGGTGTTGCATTGGCGCGAATTGCTTGTGCTAAATCACGATGAGCTTGTTCAACATTGCGATGGGCAAGGAGTTCATGGCTCAGAAACTTACCACCTGGTTTGAGACGATCGGCGACTCCCTGCAAGATTTTAGCTTTCCCCGCAGGCGATTGCATGGTTAGGATCGCTTCTGCCAAGACGTAATCAAACTGTTCAGTAATCGCGTTGAGTCGAAAGATATCGCCTTGAATGATTTGAATTTGAGCAGTCAATCCAGCGAGTTGAACCTGTCGTCGTGCGATCGCGACTCGAACAGCATCTTTCTCAATTCCAATCACGTTCACATGGTGCTGTTTTGCTAACGCGATTGCGCTTGTCCCTAAACCAGAAGCTAGTTCTAGTACTGTTTCACCGGGTTGAAAATTTGCCCATTCAAAAAGTTGCTCAGTTGCCGATCGTCCTCCTGGGCGTAGCACTGTTTTGCCAGCCGCTGCTAGTACTTCGTGTCCTGGAGCCGTTTCAAGATTGATTGCGGTTAAAAACATGATTGTGTCCTCGAAAATAAGCGATAACTACACTGTGGCGGAGTGGTGCGGATTTGTCTTTGAGCTAGCTCATAATGCGCTCCCAAATCAATTCAAAAGCGGTCTGAGAGCCATTTCTTGGCGTTCTGAGCGTGATTTGATTTCCAGCGATCGTGAAGGTGCGAATTAAAGCTGTCCCGATTCGGTTCGGAATCGATGCAATCTCAAGGTGATGGGTGACTGTGTTGCCATCCGTGGTGTAAGTCCCGGCATAAGCATTGAAGGTTGTGAATGCTTGAGCAAGTTCCTCGATTGGAATAGAACACATCTCATCACTGAGCGGAGATTGCACGGGTTTACTGAAGGGTAAGCGATCCGGGACGGATCAGCTTCGCTGCACGCTTCTAGAAAATATCACCATCACTCGCCCTTCTGCTGTATAGGTGATGTAGCCTGTGGGTTTCGAGCCATAGATTTCAGTATCGATCGTACCGTCAGAATGAATTGCACTTGCAGAAACTAACTTCCAAACACCAATGAGCGGATTATGCTGAGAGGACATGACTTTGAATCGTGAATTCGTGATCTTCCGTCAGCATAATCGGATTCAGAATAAAATCAAACTCGCTTGTATAGAATGCTTGGTCGCCAGGTTGCTCGTGCTGTTGAGGTTGAATGATGGCAGTTCGGACAGCAAACGTTGTATCAGAATCTAGATGAGGATCGCCCGCAATGTAGATTTGAGTGGTGAGCGGACTGTAGTTGGGTGCGCTTAACTTAAAGTGAATGTGCGCTGCTCGCCAAGTGTGCCGCCCCAAAAGCTCCAATACTTCGCCACAAGGACCACTCGACGGAACATGATATCCAATTGGAATTACAGTTTCAAACTGATACTTACCTTCCGAATTGGTCTTGAATTGTCCTCGAAAGTTCCATTGAGGCTGAGATGGGTCTTGAATGTCGTAGAGTCCTTTTGAGTTGGGTTGCCACACATCTACTAACGCATTCGAGATTGCTCTACCGTTCGGATTCAGAACTCTGCCAGATAAGCACAGGATTTTACCTTCTGGATCGATGCCAATTTGATCTCCGAAATCACGCTCTGGAGCATTCGGAACATATAATGGCCCTTCCAAATTCGCTTCAGTTCCAACATCACTACTATGCAGCAGTTCTACCAGTTCTGAAATGCCTAGCAAGTCGGTCAGCATGTGAATCTCGCCTGTAGGGATCTCTTGAGTGTGATGACTTGCCTGATTGAGAAAATCGCGCCCATGCTGCAATTCTACTTCAGTCAAATTTGTTTCTCGCACAAAATCGTGCAGGTGTTGAACCAAACTTGCATAAATCTCGTACAGACGCGGATGAGTTTTGCCGCGATCGCCATGTTCAATGACGGCTTGGGTGATTGTCTCGATCGTAATGTTTTTCATCTTTCTGCTCTCCTTTGTAGAAGCTGTTTCTATTCTGCAAAATGCTTTCTTGAATTGCCAGATCAGTTAAGCCTGTGAGAAGCTAACTTAACTAAGATCTTGTACCAGTTGAATCAGCCGTATTTTGGGCGTTTCGTTTAATCTTCAACCATCGTCCATTTCCAAGTTAATTTGCCATCGACTTTAATCCAGATCCCTATTAACCTTTCGCGTTTGGTAGAGCGCGGTGATGTGTCCCAAAACGGTATCTGAGCTTGAGTTTTTTGAGTAGTGAAAGTGTCCATGATGAGATGCCCTTTAATTACTTACTGTCCTTGTAGTTCTGGTGTGCATTGCGACTGAAGAATTTGCTTGCTCTGAAGGAATCGCACAATTGATCATTGCCTCGTATGTTACTCCTCGGTATCTCAGCACAACCGCTCGCTGAGAGATTGTAGACATGAGCGGAATCTGCGATCGCAGTACTGCCCCTCGATATCTGCCAATAACGTTACCTGGAATTGTTAGCACTCGTGCGAAATTAGATTGATAGCGAATACCGCGATAACAAAGTTGCATGAATCTTTCCTCTCGATATTAAATGGAATTCAGAATTGAACTAGCTTCAGTTCGTCGAAGCCGAGACCGACAGACTAAACCTGCGATGAACAATGCGATAGTGACTAAGATCCCAGATTCTCCAAGCCATAATTTGGCATTACTTCCCGTTGTTGCTGGATCAAATGCAAGTTGAATCGTTGCATTCCAAACCGAATGAAGCAAGATAGATGACCAAATACTGCCCGTGGTTAGTCGCAGATAAGCAAACACAAATGATACTGAGGTTACACCTACAACAAAGAGAGCCGTAGATACTATCGGAAGCGCACTAGACGCATATCCCGCTCCTAAAATTAGTGGAATGTGCCAACCACTCCAGATCAAGCCACTCATGAAGATCGGATATGGAACTTTAGCCTCAATCAATCGGGTTAGCATATAGCCTCGCCAGCCAATCTCTTCACCCGCCGACGTGATAATCAGCGGAATCGTAAAAAGCGTTGACGCGAGAATCAGTCTAAGAATGAAAATTGCGATCGGAGAAAGCGCAAAACGATCAACCAATGTTTCTAAACCTTGAGTGGGAGCAACAAAATGAGCTAATCCGATGATCCAAGCAATGCCGTAAGTTACTAATCCAACACTGATTGGAAACAAGAATGCAAACAGAATCGCCCATCGTTCACGTCGTTGACTAAAGCTAAAAGATACATCACTAAAACCTTCGCGCAGCACCAAACGAGCAATGATTGAAGCCAATGCAGGTGTTCAGGTTAGGAGCATTGCGACAATGATAGATGGCTTATCTACAATGATCACAGTTTGCAATGCAGCCGACATTGGGATTAGAATTGCGAAAAAAATCAATAATCCTCGTCGCGCCCGTAGAAGAGAGGAGCTTGTCATGATAGTTAATCTGCAACGTGTAGAACAATTTTGCCGCGTCGGTGACTGGTTTGAATTCGATCGTGAGCTTGACGCGCTTCAGACAGAGGCAACACGGCTTCAATGATCGGTTTAATTTTTCCTGCATCAATCAACTCGGCAATCTCCTGGAGTTGATGTACGTCCGGCTTCACCCAAACGACAGTTCCCCGTTTACCATCAGCAGATTGTTCAATAGGTTGACTGACGATCGAAACGAGAATGCCACCCGATTTCAAGGTCTGCCACGATCGCTCCTGAACCTTGCCGCCCTGTGTGTCCAGCACAACGTCAACATCTTGAATGACAACCTCGAACTGAGTATTCTGGTAATCAATCACCTCGTCGGCTCCTAATTCGTGTAGAAAATCGCGATCGCGACTTGAAGCCGTTCCAATCACCTTTGCGCCTCTCAGTTTGGCAAGCTGCACTGCGAATGTTCCAACCCCACCCGCTGCACCATGAATCAAAATCGTTTGCCCTGCGGATAGATTTGCAACCTCTAAAGCCTGCCAGGTGGTCAATCCAACTAATGGAATAGCAGCCGCTTGGATATGACTGATAGACGCTGGTTTTGTCGCAATCTGAGAAGCATCTGCAATCACATAATCTGCATAAGCTCCATCGCGGGTAAAATCCAGCAATGCGTAAACAATATCCCCAATTTGCCACTGAGAGACATCCTCGCCAATTTGCTCAATCACTCCAGACACATCCCAACCCGGAATCATTGGCAGCGCATAGTCCCACCAGTTTCGCAGGTAGCCTGCTCGAATTTTGCAATCAATGAGATTCAGTGCTGCTGCATGAACCCGAATCAACACTTCGCCTGCGTTTGGAACTGGGGAAGGAACTTCTTCATAGGTCAATACATTCGCGCTACCATAGGTATGAATCCGAATTGCTTTCATGATGTCCTTTCTCTTGGATTCGATAGCTCCAGTATGGCGATTGGCAAGCACAGAGAACAGGCAAGATAGCGCTTTGAGATTTCAACTTAAGCTGGATGTTTATCATACTGTTGTAGTAACTGTTTCAGCGATCGAGACTTCAATTTGATTAAAATCGCACTGAGTTTCGCAACCTGATTCAGCGAACATTCAAGCAAATCACCGCATTTCTTAAGTTGCTCGTTTACTTAGCTAACTAAGCTGGTTGAGTTGTTGAAAGCATCGCAGACTGAAAGAGTCCTGAGATTGAAGGCAAAAAATCTCAAATGCAAACGACAGGAGTAAATCATGGCTTATAACTATAGCAATGCTGAGTTTCGTAATCTACTCAATGGGTTAGGATTTAGACTATCTGGTGTCAATGAACCCACTTTTCCATTGACCTACGACGATAGCCCATTGAGCGATGCGGAGACTGTTCAAGCTGTTCAAGCATTTCAACGGTACTTCAAAATTGCTGCGGATGAGATTGCGGGTATCGTGACCAAACGAAAAGCAGAGCAGGCAATGAACATTCTTCATTATGAACTGGATGTCGTGATGAAGGCAAACCCGCCCTTACGTCCGCAAGCACCGCTATATGGACCGCAAACGGCTCAAGCGATCGCTCGTTTTCGCGTCGCGTACGGTTTTGAAAATGATGGTAATCCAGCAAACGATCGCGTTGCTGATCTTCCAGTACGCCGCAAGCTCAATGAACTGACTCCTCGCGGACAAAAGCTTGAGGCTGAAGCTATCTAGTTTTTGAGCAATCACATTCTTCAGTAGGGTGGTATTGTCCATCCTACTTTCTAGTGCATTCTTCTTGAGGTTTTTATTATGAGTGCAGTTGATTCGTCTTCAGAGCAACAGGTTTATGATTTCATTATTGCTGGAGCAGGGGCTGCGGGTTGTGTCCTTGCTCATCGCCTCAGTGCTAATCCAAATTATCGGGTGTTACTTCTAGAAGCAGGCTTACCCGATCGCAAACCCGAAATTCACATTCCAGCCGCCTTCAGCAAACTATTCAAGACTGAATACGATTGGAACTATAGTGCAGTCTCTCATAGTGAGCTAAAAGGTCGAAAGAGCTACTGGGCAAAGGGTCGGACTTTAGGTGGCTCGACCTCAATTAATGCCATGATGTATCTGCGGGGTGTTCCTGTTGACTATGATGCTTGGGAGAAACTTGGAAATCCTGGATGGAGTTGGCAAGATGTATTGCCCTACTTCCGTTACTCTGAATGCAACAGTCGCGGCAGCAATGAGCTTCATGGCGATCAGGGACTGCTGTATGTTGAAGATTTACGCGATCGCAATCTGCTCAGTCAGATTTTTATTCAAGCTGCACAAGCCATTGGACTTCCCTACAATTCTGATCTCAATGGTCAGCAATTAGAAGGAGTGGGTTGGGTGCAGGTGACTCAACATCAAGGGCGGCGTTGGAGTACAGCAGATGCGTTTTTGCGTCCAGCTATGCGGCGTTCTAATCTTCAAGTGTTGACAGGAGCGCAGTGTACTCGCGTCGTGATTCGCGATCGACGTGCGATCGGAATGGAGTATTTGCACAATGGTAATCGAACGACAGCAACAGCAACTCGTGAAGTGATTCTTTCGGGAGGGGCGATCGGATCTGCTCAGTTGTTAATGCTGTCTGGAATTGGAGCCGCCTCACACTTACGAGAGTTGGGCTTGGATGTTGTGGTAGATTTACCAGGAGTTGGGCAGAACTTACGCGATCATGTTGCAGTTGCGGTGGTAGTAGGAAGCAAAAAACCAGTGTCGCTATTGAATGCAAACTCGTTACCCGAATTGATCAAATATTTTCTATTGCGGCGTGGAATGCTATCTTCTAGCGTTCTTGAAGCAGCCGCTTTCTTGCGAACTCAGCCCGATCTGATTGCGCCCGACTTAGAGCTACAGTTTGCACCCGTGATGTTTTCTAACTATGGATTGATCCAGCCTACTGAACATGGAATGACAATTGGACCGACTCTGATTGCACCTAGAAGCGTTGGAGCAAGCAATGCGGCTACGATCTCTCAATCCGCTCGATCACCCAATCATTGATCCAAAGTACTTCTCTGATCCAGAAGGGCATGATTTGAGCGTGATGATCGCAGGAGTTCGGAAGGCACAAGAGATTTTTGCTGCGAATCCGATGGAACCCTACCGGAGCAAATCGATTTTCCCCGATCGCATTCTTGAGTCCGATCGTGAGATTGAAGACTATGTACGATCGGAGGCAGATGGCTGGTGGCATCCAGTTGGAACTTGCCGGATGGGAACTGATCCCCTAGCCGTTGTCGATTCAACTTTGCGAGTTCATGGAATCGAAAGCTTGCGGGTCGTCGATGCTTCAGTGATGCCAACCATACCACGCTGTCATACAATGGCTCCTACTATTATGATTGGGGAAAAGGCTGCTGATCTAATCCTGAAACAAGTCTCTCGATCGCGTGAGCGGGCAAAGGTTTCTTGAGATCAAATCTTGAAAGCAGCTTAGATCCCTCTTCCGAACTGAGAAGGGGGATTTTATAGCGATCGCTATCTTTTCTGAGCCGGAAGAGCCAAAGCCTCAGTTGGGCATTCTGCACCATCTAACATGAGTTGAGCGACTGCTGCATAAGCTTCACTCCACGCCTGCTCGACTTCGGGTGTCCACCGATCTCCCAAGCAAATTGCAAACACTTTTAACAATGTACTACCAACCATCGGGTAATGTTCAGGCAATACACCATACTGAAGATGACGGGTTCCTAACCCCTTAACGGACTTCGTGAATCCGTCAGGGTTTCGCAAACTGTTGACAACTAGAGCGATCGATTTGAAAAGTTTGCTGGCTTGTTCTTCCATGTGAGTGTTGGCAAAAAGTGATTGAACTTCTGGATAGTCCGCAAACAAATGCTGGTAGAAATGAGCCGTGAAGGCTATTTCCCGTTCTTTAATTTGCGAAAAACTGGATTCTAACAATTCAACATTCAAAGACATGTGGAAGCTCCTTTTATTGGCTATCTGTAGTTTGCCAAATTCGGATTAATCTATCTATGAGCTATCTCATGAAAGATGAAAAAGTGGTGCGATCGTAAAATCACACCACTCAATTTCAAAGAGCGTTGCTCCTATTTTGTTTTAATCATTGGAATTTGGTTCATCATTGTTTGCCAAGTTTGCTGCCCCACAATTCCATCTTGTGTTAGAGAATGAGACTGCTGAAATTCTCTGACGTAGTTTTCCGTTTGCTGTGTGAATACTCCATCCACTGAAATCGGTAGATACCCAAATGAAAGCAACAGTCTTTCGAGCAATTCAACGGCACTTCCGTTATCTCCATGTTGCAGCAAAGGGAGCGTTACTGTTTTCGTTTGATTTTGTGCTTGCATGATGTGATCCTAATAGGTTTAATTTCGGAGTTCCTTGAGAAGGAATACCCTTACTTTGCAAGATCTTCTGAGTTGATAACAGGCAAGTTAACGCTTTTACAGAACAACTTACCTGGTACAATCAAGGCGAGCAGAGCACAGACCGGAAAAATTATTCCTTGGAGTGTGATTGATGCACATGAAACTGCTGAAAAGCCTGACTTTTCTGGGATGGATGTTCACTAGCATGATGCTGATAGTTTTGCTAGGTCTCAATCCAGCAAGAGCAATTTCGGATACGGTAGCTCTGGATCGAACTGTTCTTATGGCTACAATGCAAGGAGATGCTGAACAGTTGATGCGACAGGGGCAGAGCTTCTATCAATCTGAGCAATTTACTCAAGCACTGGTAGCTTGGCAGAAGGCAGTGAGCGCTTATCAGCAGCGAAATGAAGCTTTGAACCAAGCCTTAAGTCTAAGCTATATGTGCGTAGCATATCAAAAAATGGGGCGTTGGACTGAAGCAGCGAATGCGATCGCACAAAGTCTAGATCTCTTACAAAGCAACCCAAAGCGCACACCTGAGCGCGATCGCATTCTTGCACAAGTTCTGAACACTCAAGGAAATCTGAAATTTGCTCAGGGTCAAGTAGAGCAGGCATTAGAACATTGGGAGCGTTCAGCCAAGCTCTATGCTCAACTTAAAGATGAAAATAAACAAATTGGTAGCTTAATCAATCAAGCTCAAGCCCAACAATCGCTTGGATTCTTTCTACGATCGCGGCAAACCCTAACTCAAGTAGAAAAAACCCTGCAAACGCAATCTAATTCTGCACTCAAAGCAACAGGCTTGAGAAGTCTAGGAAATGTTTTGTTGTTACTGGGAGATACCCAAAATGCTGAACGGGTTTTGCAGCAGAGTTTAGCAACATCAGGCAATGAGGAGATCAGCGCAACACTGATGAGCTTAGGCAACGTAGCGAGAGCCAAACAAGACCGACCAGCCGCACTCAAGTTTTATCAACAGGCTGCTGAGCGATCGAGCACGCTAATCAAGACGCAAGCCCAACTCAATCAACTTAGATTACTAGCAGAACAAGGGCAGAAAGCAGAAGCACGATTGCCTACGGCAACAGCAAAGCTCACGCTGATTAGCACCATTCCAGCCCAATTGGATCAGCTTGCTCCGAGTCGATCAGAAATCTATGCTCGAATTAACTTTGCTCAAAGCTTGATGAGGCTCGGAGGTGAAGAAGTCACAGCAGCTAAAGTTCTGGCAATTGGTATTCAGCACGCAAAAGAGTTAGAAGATCAACGTGCAGAAGCTTACACGGTTGGATATTTAGGCAGCATCTACGAGCGCAATCAACAATGGGGAGAGGCGCAGAAGCTTACAGAACAGGCGTTACTCATCACTCAAGCAATGAATGCCGCAGATATGGCTTATCAATGGCAATGGCAGCTAGGACGCATTCTCAAAGCACAAGGAAAGCGAAAGGAGGCAATTGGAGCTTACACGGCTGCCTTTGACACCTTGCAATCCATTCGTAGTGATCTAGTAGGCACGAATCCTGATCTCCAGTTCTCCTTTCGAGAAAGTGTGGAACCTGTGTATCGAGAGCTAGTTGATTTGTTGCTGCGTCAAACGCCAGGAGAAGCCAACCTGCAAAAGGCGCGTCAGGTGATTGAATCCCTTCAACTCGCAGAACTAGACAACTTTTTCCGAACGGCTTGTTTAGAGGGGCAAACAGTCGCGATCGACAAAATTGATCAAACCGCAACGGCTGTAATTTATCCGATTATTCTGTCCGATCGCATCGAAATGATTGTGAGTCTGCCTGGTCAATCGTTGCGGCAATATACTGCGATCGCGCCTCAACAAACGGTAGAAAGAACATTAGATCAATTGCGACGAGAATTAGAACAACCGTTTGCGAGTCCAGAAGGAAGACGACTCGGACAGCAAGTTTATGATTGGCTGATTCGCCCGATGGCAACAGATTTAAAGCAAAATCAGATCACAAATCTTGCCTTTGTCCTAGATGGAAGACTACGAAATGTGCCAATGGCAGCACTTCATGATGGTAAGCAGTTTTTGATCGAGAACTACAGTGTTGCGCTCACCCCTGGTTTACAGTTGCTCAATCCTCGATCGGTACAACAAGTGAACCTAAAAGCTTTAGTGGCAGGGCTATCACAAGCTCGAAGTGGGTTCTCAGCATTGCCAAATGTTCAATGGGAGCTAGAAGAGATCAAGACTCAAATTCCGAGTCGAGTCTTGTTGAATGAAGCCTTTACGGGTTCTATGTTGCAAAAACAGATTAATGCGTCACCCTTTACGATTGTGCATTTGGCAACACATGGTCAGTTTAGTTCTAATGCAGAAAATACGTTTATTTTGGCTTGGGATCGACAAATTAAAGTCAATGAGCTTCAGGCATTACTCCGAACTAGAGAAGGGGCGAGTGATGCTGAAATCGAGCTTTTAGTTCTCAGTGCTTGCGAAACGGCTGAAGGCGATCCGCGTGCAGCTTTGGGAATTGCAGGGGTAGCGATTCAAGCAGGGGCGCGGAGTACAGTTGCTTCATTGTGGAGCGTGGATGATCAATCAGGAGCGCGGTTGATCAGTCAGTTTTATCGAGAGTTGGCAAATGCAAAAGTGTCTAAAGCGGAGGCATTGAGGCGGGCACAGCTTTCGCTTCTACGAGATAAGAACTATCGACAACCAATTCACTGGGCACCATTCGTTTTGGTTGGAAATTGGTTGTAATGTGCTAACAGCGATCGCGTTTTCCAATTCCGGTTCGATGCGGTGTTACTTTGGGAGCATTCGCTACTAATATCACTGTACCATCAGAATTCTTGATCCAGCCTTGTGCTTCTACGATCGAGACTTCAGGTTCTGAGCTTTGAGGATTGTTCCTCTGTGGAGTTGCGCTTGAGACAGGTTGTACAGAGTCTTCGATATCTTGCCAAAGTGTATCAGCAACGATCGGATCATTTGGATTGGTGGGTACTCCGCCGCGTCCAGTATTTACAAAGCTTGCTGTTTGATTGCTTCCTGGATTGCAACCTTGAGCAAGTGGAGGAGCAGCAAAGGTATTCGGTAAATTGATGGTGCCTTCTTCGGGTTGTACGTCCGGTTGTTGAATCGCGATCGTTCCTGCAACTCCCAATTCTGAACTGGCGGTAATGTCGCTGAGATTAGTGGGCTGCGATCGCGCTTCAATTCCAAAAATACCTTGAGCATTGATGCGAACATTGCCGCCCCGTCCTGCTACAGCATTGGCTTGAATATCACTATTTTCTTGGGGAGCCGCGATCGCAAAAGCTGTATTGATGTCAATGTTGCCACCATTACCACTACCGAGCGCAGAGGTTGTAATTTGGCTGTTGCGGCGCAACACCAATGTATCGCTAACCTGTATGTCTAGGTTTCCCCCCTCACCAGAACGGGTGGCAGCAGTGATACTCCCCTGATCCTCTAAAATAACGGAGCGAGCATTGATTCGCAACGTTCCTGCATTCCCAGTTCCTGGATGTTCCACTCCAGCAACACCACCATTGCTAATTCTAAGTTGACCTGTATTGATCGTTACACTTCCAGAAGCACCAGTTGGCACTAGAGGCGTTCCGAATACTCGTCGTGAAGATTCAGGCAAACTCACGGCAGACGCGCTGATGCGACTAGGGAGAGGAGTTCCTTTTCCAGTAATCTCAATTGACTCGATCGCATTAATCAAAACATTCCCTCCCTGACCCCTAGCAAAATTATCAGAAGTCACAATTCCTCCATTCCGAATCACTAACTTAGGAGTAGTGACAATGACACTTCCAGCGTTTCCATCCGCGAGAGTGATTGCGGAAATATTACTCGACACAGGCACACTTGATTCGCCAATGACTTCTATGGATCTTGTTGCTGTTACTCTGACCTCTCCCCCTTGCCCAAGCCCAAAGTTTACAGATGCAACACTTCCTCCATTCAGTGCAATCAATTGTCCTGTTGATAGAGTTACATTGCCACTCGCGCCAGAAGCAGTACTGCTTGAGGCGATCAAACTGGTCAATGCGGTCGAGATTGGGGAAAATCCGATAACTTGTGTAGAATCAGGAGCATCGATCGTCAAGTCACCCGCCTGCCCAGAGCCAAAGGAGCGAGTTATAATTCCTGCTCCATCTCGAATGACGATTTGCCGAGCAGAAACTACAATATCAGCACTGTTTCCAGAGCCGATCGTTTGCCCCTCTAAACCGCCATAGAATCCAGTTGTTGGATTAGGTCCACTGGCTTCTAAAGACTGGGCAGCTTGAACGTTAATCTTTCCACCCTGCTGCTCCCGATTCTGAATTAAAAAGATAGAACTATTGGCAAGGACAATGTTTTTTGGGTCTACCGGAAGCTATATGCTAATGTGTTGTAAAATACTTTTTGTCACTTAT
>NZ_JBJPHU010000123.1:0-19865 GCF_052939515.1 Phormidesmis sp. 146-33 | reverse complement strand
CTCAGTAGACCCACAGTATCGACACTGCATAGTACAATACCCTCATTCATCCCTCTATTATGCAACGCCGAAAATTGGAGAGCGCAAATAGATCGGGAGTATTTTTACATTCTCTTTACAAACAACTTTCAGACTCGCCGACTCATTACGAAATTTGGTGCAATCTGCTGAGAGGTCAGACATTTCACGCTAAGGTGAACAGCAAATTATCAGCCTGTTGACGCAATCTGCATGAAGTATTTTTTCCTTTCGGAGGGGTGGGAAGTCGGTCGCGTCTGGGAACTTGGCGGACTTTGGAACGAAATCGCCTGGAGACGCAAGCCCCAAATCGAGCAAATGACCGTATGCATCTGGGAAAACAACGAAAAACTCTGGCTTTACCGCGTTGAAGATGCTGTTCTTATGGTCGAAGTCAAGCCAACTCCGGTTGCAGTGACCGTGACTCCAGAAAACGCGATCGGTCAAGTCGTTCTCAAGCGCCTAATTTCGGGAGATCAAGCGATCGAAATTCTCTGTGCCAACCAGTTTCCAAAATAATCTACAAAATAGACCCAATCAGGAACCGCAAACTAACCCTCACCTCACGCCCTTTGCCTCCTCCCGGTTTATCATGGCTAAATACGCAAAAACGCCCCCAGTCCTTCCATGACCGCAACGCCTCCCATGCTGTCCAGCCAGTACGATCCCGCCAGCGCCGATGCCAAGTGGCAGAAATTTTGGGAAGAACATCAAGTCTTTAAAGCTGACCCCAATGCATCCGGCGAGCCTTACTGTGTCGTGATCCCGCCGCCCAACGTCACGGGTAGCTTGCACATGGGCCACGCTTTTGAAAGTTCGCTGATCGATGTGTTGGTACGCTATCACCGCATGATCGGACGCAACACGCTCTGGCTTCCAGGAACGGATCACGCCAGTATTGCAGTGCAAACGATTTTAGAGCGGCAGCTCAAGGCAGAAGGCAAGACGCGGCAAGATTTGGGGCGAGACGCTTTTCTAGATCGCGCTTGGAAGTGGAAAGCCGAATCTGGGGGAACGATCGTCAACCAACTGCGGCGACTGGGCGTTTCGGTCGATTGGTCACGCGAACGATTCACCCTGGACGAAGGGCTATCAAAAGCGGTGCTGAATGCTTTCGCTATGCTCTATGAAGAAAAGCTGATCTATCGGGGCAAATATTTGGTCAACTGGTGCCCAGCGAGTCAGTCTGCTGTTTCTGATCTCGAAGTCGAAAACCAAGAAGTCAACGGTCATCTCTGGCATTTCAGGTATCCGCTTTTGGATGGGGATGGCTATGTCGAAGTGGCGACAACCCGACCTGAGACGATGTTGGGCGATACCGCAGTGGCCGTTAATCCGCAGGACGATCGCTACAAACATTTAATCGGTCAAACGCTGATTTTGCCTTTGGTGTATCGAGAAATTCCGATCATTGGCGATGAATTTGTCGATCCCAGCTTTGGAACGGGCTGCGTGAAAGTGACTCCGGCCCACGATCCCAACGATTTTGAGATGGGCAAGCGCAACAATTTGCAGTTCATCAACATTTTGAACAAAGACGGCACGCTCAACGAAAACGCTGGAGAGTTCCAGGGGCAGGATCGCTTCGTCGCCCGCAAAAATGTGGTCAAGCGGCTCGACGCAGAAGGTCTGTTAGTCAAAATTGAGGATTACAAGCACACGGTTCCCTATAGCGATCGTGGCAAAGTTCCGATAGAGCCGCTGCTTTCGACCCAATGGTTTGTCAAAATTCGTCCCCTTGCAGAACGGGCTTTAGCTGATTTGGATCAGCAATCTTCACCGCGATTTGTGCCCGATCGCTGGACAAAAGTTTACCGAGACTGGTTGGTCAGCCTGAAAGACTGGTGCATCTCTCGCCAACTGTGGTGGGGGCATCAGATCCCCGCGTGGTATGCCGTGAGTGAAACGGGCGGAGTGATCACCGATGAAACCCCGTTTATGGTGGCGCGAGATGCAACAGAGGCTAGAAAGAAAGCGATCGCGCTATTTGGTGAAACCGTTCAGTTAGAGCAAGATCCTGACGTATTGGATACCTGGTTTTCTGCTGGTTTGTGGCCCTTCTCGACGCTGGGCTGGCCGCAAGAGACGGCTGATTTCGATCGCTACTATCCCACTACCACGCTGGTCACAGGCTTTGACATTATTTTCTTCTGGGTCGCCCGGATGACAATGATGGCCAAACACTTCACAGACAAAATGCCCTTCCAAACGGTTTACATTCACGGGCTGGTGCGGGATGAAAACAACAAAAAGATGTCTAAATCTGCCAACAATGGCATCGATCCCCTGATTTTGATCGACAAGTATGGGACAGATGCGCTGCGCTACACGCTGATTCGCGAAGTCACCGGAGCAGGGCAGGACATTCGATTAGAATACAACCGCAAAACGGATGAGTCGGCTTCTGTTGAAGCGTCACGCAACTTCACCAACAAATTGTGGAACGCCTCGCGGTTTGTGTTGATGAATCTGGACGGCAAATCGCCAGAACAGTTAGGGCTACCAGATTTCGACCAATTAGAACTGAGCGATCGCTGGATTCTCTCGCGCTTTAACCAGATTTCTCAACAGATTCGAGACAATCTCGACAACTACGGCTTGGGCGAGTCAGCCAAACTGCTGTATGAATTCATTTGGGGCGATTTTTGCGACTGGTATATCGAACTCGTCAAACCTCGATTTCAAAGTGAGAACGCGACTTCTCGCAGGGTTGCCCAACAAACGATCGCCCAGGTTTTAGAAGGCATTTTGAAACTGCTGCACCCCTTCATGCCGCACATCACCGAGGAAATCTGGCACACCCTGACTCAAACTGAGGAATCGTCGGGAAAAGCCCTTGCTCTCCAGTCTTATCCAGTGCCCGATCCCGTCCGGATTGACGCTTCTCTAGAGCAGCAGTTTGATCTCCTCATTGGCACGATTCGCACAATTCGCAATCTGCGAGCCGAGGCAGACATCAAGCCCGGAGCCAAAATCGATGCCTTTTTGCAAACCGAGAGTCCGTCAGAAAAGCAGATTCTAATCGCGGGTCAGTCCTACATTCAAGACCTGTGTAAAGTCAAGACGCTGACCGTCAACCAGCCCGATGTTCTGACTCAGACTCAGACTCAGACAATGCAGGTTTCTGAATCTGAGGAGACGATTTTTACAGGCGTTGAGTCCTTCCTTCAAACAAATCGGCGGTTTCTCTCGACGATCGGATTCATTCTCCTGACCCTGATCACCCTCAAACTCCTGGGCGGCATTGTCGAAGGCATTCATCAAGTTCCGCTGTTACCCACTTTCACTGAATTGGTCGGGATCGCCTACAGCGTTTGGTTTGCGCGGAGAAACTTGCTGAGTCGGAGCGATCGTCAGCACTTATCACGCCAAATTCAACAGCTTAAAACCGAAATTGTTGGAGAATCTCTGTCCCCTCTGCCTCAAGTGATCGAAATCGCGCCCTCTCCAGTGGATGGGGAGTCAGAGCAAACGATCGTTGGCGTTGTCGGAACGGTACAAGTCTCAATTCCGCTGGCAGGTTTAGTAGATCTCGTGGCAATGCGGGCCAAAACTGAGAAAGATCTCAACAAAGTGGAAGCCGAGACTCACGCCCTGTCTGCAAGATTGAGCAATTCTAAATTTGTAGACAAAGCTCCTCCTGAAGTCGTGCAAGCTGCGCGAGACGCTCTAGCCGAAGCCCAAAAGCAAGCGGAGATTCTACGGGCAAAACTCGATCGGCTCGAATAAAGAGATTTCAATTTGATGAAATTTTTCGCCTTTGTCATCCCGAAGCTTCCAGAACCAGGGAGTTGCAGCGTAGAAGCACTCAACAGCAAAGCAAAAAACTGTGTCGAACTGACCTTTATTCAGGGCATTCTGAACCTGTAGCTGACAAGTTTCTATGACAGCAGACGGTCTAGAGTGGCGTTATACTATTTTGCATAGCGCGATCGCCACTTGACCTTGCTGTTCTCTGTCTTTCGACTGCTGCCTTGCGACACAAGACTCTTGAGAATGTAATCTAGAGGCAGATCGACTTTTTATTTCGTTACCAAGGTATAAAATTTTAGACAGACAGCTTTGCAACTGGTTGACCTGACCTTGCAGAGGCGGAGACATTACTCTTATTGTGGTTCCCAACAGAGACAAGTAGAGAGAACAAGTAATGCTGCACTTGGCTCAAGTTCAAAAAAAAGGCTATTTAGGTAAGGCAGGTTTACACTTGCTGGCAACTCAGAAGTCTGAAAACATCTGGGTCGTTAATGCTGAAGAAGAAGTAATCCTGGCATCAGAAGCAAACGTCTACAGCGAAAATATGCTCGTTCTGGTCGAGCTGTCTAATACTCAACAGGTTCTCAGCATCCAAAATGCTAAGGACTGGGTGGTCGATCTCGTACAAAAGTTTTTGATTAACGGGGTTACACCCGCATTTTTGCATCAAGAAACCGAACGCGCCGAGCAATGGAGACAATCTCTCACCCTTCAAAGTCAAGAACTCGATCGCCGCGCCCTAGAACTTGAAGCCCGCCGAGAACAAATTCAATCCCTCGAAGAAGATCTGAAGCGCGAAAAGAAGCAGTTTGAGTCTTTGTCCCAACAGCTAGAGTCCAAAAAACAGGAACTTGAGTCTTTAGCCCAAGAGCTAGAGTCCAAAAAACAAGAACTCGATCGTTCTTCTGATCCGATCAACCCGCCTCCAGAGTCCGATTCACCTAAAAAATAAGGGCAGCCACAGAAGCACTACCCCTACTGTAGGTTAATTGAAGCCGACACCAAGCAACTTGCTTTTAGTTGAAAAAGCCTAACCTTTCACGGGAGGCAATGCAGGTAAGGGCATTGGGTGACCGTTATGAACATCTGGCTGGTTCGCTAATAAGAACTCACGGAGAAGCCGAACAGCCACTCTCTGAGCAAGTCCACCCACAACCTGTTGTCCCATTTTCTGAGTTTCGGGTCTGGCTAATAGTCGAGGCACTAATAAAAGTACTTTGTTCTGGTCAAATCCGCGCGTTTCCTGCAAGATATTCCAGACGCGCTTGAGATGATCGAGGGTTTGCTGATTTTCGGAAGGAATGGCAGGACGCTCCACGGTCAGCCCAACGCGCTC
This sequence comes from Phormidesmis sp. 146-33, assembly GCF_052939515.1. NCBI lineage: Bacteria > Bacillati > Cyanobacteriota > Cyanophyceae > Leptolyngbyales > Leptolyngbyaceae > Phormidesmis > Phormidesmis sp. 146-33. The sequence goes on along the minus strand of NZ_JBJPHU010000123.1, from coordinate 14,758 downwards.
CCGCAGACCGTAGGTTAAGTTGTGCCACACGGTTTGCCCGATCGTATCCAGTCCCTTGATAATCTCATTGACTAGATTGTTGCGAATAAAGTCGCCTCGCTCAGAAAATAAGAAGTCAGCCGCCTGGTTGATTGCCAGATCCAGATCATAATCCTGGTTGCTGCGGGCGTTCTTCAGCAGGTTTTCTAATCGATTCCAGCGAAAGCTACCGTCTTTGAACAACAGATCGCGCAGAGAGAGCCGCAGTTCGGGAGCCGGATCGGTCAGCAAGCGCTTGGCCACGTAGGGATAGGCTTTGCTCAGAACTTTGAAATCGGGATCAACTTTAATCGCAATGCCTTCCAGGGTGACGAGCGATCGAATAATCAGCGCAAAAAATGCCGGAACCTGAAACGGATAGTCATACATCAGACCAGACAGCTTATCGGTAATGCTTTTGATGTTGATTTCGGCAACGCTTGCCCCCAACGCATCATTAAAGACTTCAGCCAGGGCAGGAATGATTGGACTCAGATCAGTCGTCGGCGAGAGAAACTCTAAATTTACATAGTCTCTGGCCAGACCTTCAAAGTCTCGATTGACCAAGTGAACGATCGCTTCGATTAATCCATACCGTTGATAAGGCTTAATTTCGCTCATCATGCCAAAATCCAGGTAGGCGAGTCGTCCGTCAGCCATCGCTAACAGGTTGCCTGGATGGGGATCGGCATGAAAAAACCCACTTTCTAATAGCTGCCGCAGCGAACACTGGACTCCTAAATCGATTAAGTGAGTGGGATCGATGCCCTGCGCTTTGATTTCGTCTAATTGAGTGAGCTTGGTTCCGGTGATCCACTCCATTGTCAAAACGCGCCGACCCGTGTACTGCCAATAGATTTGAGGAACGTAGATTTCTGGCATGTGCCCATAGAGTTCAGCAAACCGCTCGGCGTTGCGGCCTTCCTGGGTGTAGTCCAATTCTTCAAAGATGCGGGTCGCAAGCTCATCGGTGATGGCTACAAGATCACTTTTGACACGCTTAATATTTTTCATCGCCCAGACCGCCAATCCTCTAAGGATGTACATATCCAGTGCGATATTTTGGGCCAGTCCGGGGCGCTGAACTTTAACCGCAACGGTTTCCCCAGTCTTGAGTTTGCCTTTATAAACCTGTCCTAAAGAAGCGGCGGCGATCGGCAACGCGCTCAATTCTGCGTAGATCACTTCAGGACGATCGCCCAATTCTTCCTCAATAAACTGAAAGGCAATCTCGTTGGGAAAGGGAGGCAACTGATCCTGTAGCTTGGTGAGTTCTTCTAGATAATCAGGGGGCACCAAGTCGGGGCGAGTAGACAGCGCTTGTCCAATTTTGATGAAAGCTGGCCCCAATCGAGTCAGCATTTCTCTCAGGTGAACCGCTTGCTTTTGCTGATTATTTTGATTGCCTGTGAAGCGATCGACCCACAACCGCAGACCAAACACTAGAAACGGCAAAAAGATACTCAGCGCTCGACCCCAGACGCTCAAAGGACGCTGGCGATATTCAGCCGCAATCACGTCTGGGTCATACTGCAAAGCTGGCAATTGAGCCAACGTCGGTCTAAGTTCCTCTTGAGTCAAGACGATCGGCAAGCTTGATTCAAAATCAGCACCATAAGAGGGAGCGATCGCGGGTTCAGCAGAAGCAGGCTTGACGTTCGTGACATTCATGAGTGGAAACCAGATAAGCCTTAATGTGAAGTATTGTAACAACTCTAGAGGAACATTCTCCTGATTCCAGTTAATCATTTCTTCACGAATCCGAAAGCAATTGAGCCTTCTGGATTTCCGAACGATCTGATCAGGAAAACTGCCCTGTCGGGATTCAACTTTTCTCAAGTTAGCGTCGATCGCGAGATTCTCCCTCTTCAAAAAGCCTGAAACGTCCTCTTCCCTGGGTTTAGGACAAATTTACTATCAGCCGCACTAAAAAGAAGTCTTCAGACGTTCGGTGACAGTTAACATAAAGTTAGGTGCCTGCACGGCCCAAATTGCTCTAGAAAAGCTTTTTACAGACAAAAATCGCTTGTTAGATTCGGATGGATCAACCATAGGATCGATCGACGGTTTGCCCTCAGCCTGAAAGTTGCCCATGTTGCTGTCTTTGCGGATCGAAAATTTTGCGTTGATTGACCAGCTAGAACTGGAGTTTGGTTCAGGCTTGCACGTTTTGACCGGGGAGACGGGTGCAGGAAAATCGATTATTTTAGACGCGATCGACGCAGCCCTTGGTGGCAAAGTTACCAGTCGAGCCGTGCGTACTGGGGCAGACCGGGCGGCGATCGAAGCCACATTTCAGCTTGATCCCAGTCTTGAAGCGTGGTTGTCTAAAGAGCAAATTGAGCCGATCGAGGGCAATTCTCTAATCTGTAGTCGAGAAATTGTGGCCAGTCCCGCTCGCAATCGATCGCGGGTGAATGGCATTCTCGTCAACAAACAGCAAATGGAGTCGCTGCGCGATCGTCTGGTTGAAATCACCGCCCAAGGGCAAACGGTGCAACTGGGTCAGCCTGGATTACAGCGCGATTGGCTAGACAGTTTTGGCGGTAGCGCTTTGCTCAAACAGCGAGAAAAAGTTAGCGTGGCATATTCTCTCTACCAGCAAGCCTCTCAAGCGCTAGAGAAACGTCGCCAGTCCGAGCAGCAACGCCTGCAACAGCTTGACTTATTTGAGTATCAGCTTCGTGAATTGAATGCAGCCAGTTTGAGCGATCCTGATGAATTGGAGCAGCTTGAACAAGAACGCAAACGTCTTGGACACAGCGTCGAGCTACAGCAGCAAAGCTATCAGGTGTATCAGGCACTCTATCAAAATGAAACCGGAGACAAGGCGTGTTCTGATCTGTTGGCTAAGGCTGAATCGCTGCTGACAGATATGTTGCGCTACGACGAACAGCTTCGGCCGATTTTGGAACTAGTCACGTCGGCGCTGGCTCAAGTGCAAGAAGCAGGGCAAGAAATCAACGCCTACGGAGACGATTTAGAAACCGATCCTCAACGTTTACAAGAAGTCGAAGAGCGCATCATCGAACTCAAACAAATTTGCCGAAAATACGGCCCGACCTTGGGGGAAGCGATCGCCCTTCAGCAGTCTCTCCAAACCGAACTCGAAGAGATCACCGGAGCCGGACAATCGCTCGAAGATCTGGAAAAAACAGCCGAAGCGCGCAAAGCTGACCTGACTCAAACCTGCGAGAAACTCACCCAACTGCGACAGACGGCCGCCCAAGATCTCGAAAATCGCCTGATCGCCGAACTCAAACCTCTCGCAATGGAGAAAGTGCAGTTTCAAGTCGGCATTACGTCGATCGCTCCCACACCCGGAGGAGCCGATCGCATCACCTATCTGTTTAGCCCCAACCCTGGCGAACCGTTGCAACCTTTGACGGAGACCGCTTCTGGCGGTGAGATGAGTCGCTTTCTTTTGGCGCTACAGGCCTGCTTTTCTCAAGTCGAATCGGTGGGCACGCTGGTTTTTGACGAAATTGATGTTGGCGTTTCGGGACGAGTAGCCCAGGCGATCGCCGAAAAACTCCATCAACTCAGCCGTCACCATCAAGTGCTCTGTGTGACTCACCAGCCGATCGTTGCGGCGATGGCCGACCAGCACTTTCATGTAGACAAGCAGGTGATCGATCTGGGCAACGGGCATTCGGGAACGGGAACCAAAAAACAGAAAAAAGCAGCGCAGAATGGGTCGAGTGCTGATTCGATGTCTGAACCTTTGGCTACCGCTTCAGAGGTGCGAACGGTGGTCAGGGTGAATCAACTCGATCGCCAGCAGCGTCAGCAAGAATTGGCTCAATTGGCGGGCGGACAGTCTAACGGCGACCACAATGGCTCCACGGATGGGGCAGCTTATGCGTTTGCAGAATCGCTCTTGGCTCAGGCCGCCACACTTCGAGAAACGCCCTCTGTCTCGGTGAATTCTGAAGCGCAGTCTGAACAGCCCGCCAAATCGGAGCCAAAACCACGATCGCGCCGCTCCAAAACCGCAAAAAAGTCGTAAAGTGTGCGATCACAGAAGTTTGAAACAATGTGAATGCACTGAAAGCGCAATCGCCCTACCCGACAAACCCCTGCAATCACCCTTCCGAAGACAACTGCTCGATCGCCGCCTGGAGTTCTCGTCTCGCTTGCAAACGCTCTTGCCACTCGCGAATCGCGATCGCCGTCCGAATCAAAGGGGGAATGTAGCCCTGATTGTTGGTCGATGGCAGACCACTGGAGGAGCGAGGCTGACTCGTCATGCAGGGCAAAAGATGATCGAGGTAGGGTTCTAGTTCGATCGATCGCAGCACTTCTTCGGCAGATTGGTAGCGATCGCGAGGAGAAATCCTCAGCATCTTGTCCAAAACTTTTGCAAAATGGTCGCTGACTCGCACCAGACCGCGCCACTTCACCTCACCCGTTGTAAATTCGTACTCAAACTCCAGAGGTGCCTTGCCCGTCAACAAATAGAGACAGGTCATGCCCAACGCATACACATCGCTGGCAAACAAAGGACGCATCGACAACTGCTCTGGCGGCGCAAACCCAACCGTACCCACAAACTGAGTTGAAGTGCGAACGCTGGACTGCTCAATGCCGATAATCCGTTCTTTGACCGCTCCAAAATCGATTAATACCAGCCGTCCGTCGTCTTCACAGCGCAATAGATTGGGCGGCTTGATGTCTCGATGAATGACGCGATTTTTGTGAACGTACTGCAACAGCGGCAAAAACTCCACCAAAAAATCTTTGACTTCTGCTTCTGAAAATAAGCCCGATCGCCGCACTTCTTTATTCAATGTGCTGCCGCGAATGTATTCCTGCACTAGATAAAACTCGCCATTTACCTCAAAGTAGTCCAGCAGTTGCGGAATTTGAGAATGACAACCCAGCTTACTGAGGGTTTTGGCCTCCTGCTCAAACCGTTGGCGAGCCTTTTTGAGAGAAGCAGGATCTTGGACTTTGGGGCACAGTTGCTTGATCACACACCAGGGTTGGGCTGGCAGTTTGCGATCGCGCGCCAAAAACGTTACGCCAAAGCCGCCTCTGCCCAAAATCTTGTGGATCTCATAGCGATCGCGAAACAACTGTTGAGAACCACAGATCTGCCCTAAGTATGTGTTGTGTAATACATCAGAGCGAAAGTTAGAGAAACTAGCGGGCGGACGGTTCATCGCGGTCACGGTTGAGTCATACCAGGATTCTGAATTGCTACCAGTCTAAGTATTGATTCGAGGAACTGGTGAAATCTTTAAACTTAAGATCCTTAAACTTAAGATCTTCAAAACTCAAGATGCCCAAAAGTCCGTTACGTCATGCCCCAATTCTGCCAGCATTTGTCTAAGAAGCGGCATACTCAACCCAATGACATTTGTATGACAACCCTCAATTTTTTCGATAAACAGACTTCCCTTCCCTTCTAGTGCAAAACATCCAGCACAACTGAGCGGTTCCCCGGTAGCGACATAGGCGGCGATTTGACGATCGCTCACATCCGCAAAAAACACCCGCGTCATTTGAGCGCGCACGATCGGTGAGGGAGGCATCAGCGTTCCTTGTTCTGAATAGGCTGAGAAGAGCGCGTGACCCGTGTAGAGTTCACCCATCTGACCGCGCATTAGTTTCCAGCGGGCAATTGCTTCCTGGGGGTTATCTGGCTTGCCGTGGATTTCGCCCTTGATAGACAGCACCGAATCGCATCCCAAAATCACACCAGGGGTGCGAGAAAACAGCCGCCCCAAGCCAGCCAACTGCAACTCTCCCCGCTTGTCCCAGAGCGTTTGCATTGAGGTTGCCGCCTTTTGTTCTGCCAGAATTTTGACCAACTCCGCAGGATCATCTGACTTCACCAAAGATTCATCAAAATTGCTGGGATGACCGATCGCATCAATGCCCACCATTTTTAGGAGCCGTCTACGGGCCGGCGAAGCAGAGGCCAAAACAAAGAGAGAAGGTGTCATGAAGAAAATTGGATCAGCAACCACTGATTAGACAATTTAGCTCACCTAAGCCAGAACTAATCGACCGAAAAAGATTTGACAGCCAATTGCAAAAGATCCTTCATTCTGCCCCAGCGATCTTCTGGAGTCGAAGCGTTGAAGGTGTAAAGTTTACCGCGATAAACGGTGGCGCTGGCTAGATTGTGCCGCTCTTGATTGTTGGGCAGTTTCACCACATATTCCAGTAAATAATAGAGCTTGTCCCCTACCTCGCGCTCCTCAGCATTGACCAGTTCGGCGGTGCGTCCAGAATCGGGAGGAGCGATCGCGCTCTTGCCCAATCGATAGCCCACTTCACTCGGAGTCCCCAGATCCGTCAGTTTTTTCTGACCCTGCGTAGGATTGATCACAACGCTGACATTCTCCGTCGGCTGGATAATATCGTGAAACACCACATCCGGGCCGTTGGCAACCTGCACCTGCGACCAACCGTTGGGGTACAAAAACCGATAGCCATCCGTACTGTCTGCAAAGCTTTTTAAGCCGCCGACTCCCGACACACAGCCCTGCAAACCGAGACTAAAGACCACCAGCAATACCGCGACGAATCGTTTGAGCATTTCCCTATTTCCTATCAACTTGGCTGTAGGTACGAAGTGAGCTACGTCCCTATTCGACCCAATTTTTCTATTCTCCCATCTCTGCTGCACCGATCAATCGGGAATGAGTAAATGAATCCACCTATCTCTGAATATTTTTTACACGTATTTTCAAAGAAACCTTAGAATTGAATGTTGGACGTTCTAATCCCTCAAACGTGGGTTAGATGTTCTTCTAAACGAGGCACTCTGCAATATAGTTCGGAATTTTAACGTTTCTGCTGCTAAATTGGCATGGGCGCAGGCTCCTTCTTAAATTGTTGACTAACAAATGGCAAGGATTCTCGTTAATTTCCAGGATTTTTCACCTGAGATCCTGATTTCGGTAGAATGCTTCTGGATGTTGAGCCACTAGGGTTAATTGTTGAGCCAAATTGCCCAGCCTGGAAACAGGAACTTTGAGAAATTAATCTGTATCCAGATTGACGACTTTTGTTTTCCGATCGCCTTCGACAGACCCCCTACTCGCAATTGGAATGAGTGTTTCCGTGAGCGTAATGCAGTTGAATAGTCCATCCGCCCCGACAACTCCGCTAATTTTAGACAGTTTGCCCGATCCGCCCGTCTCAGAGGGTGTTTGTCCCCGGCGGACTCGGTTACAGATCGATTTGCTGCTGCTGGCGATCGAGGCGTTAGATCTGGGTGGCTCAGAAGCAATTTTGGCGGTTGCCGCTGATCTAGATCTTCGGAGCGTGATCAAAAATCGGGTAGTTCTCTGGAGATTACGCAGCACCAACCCCTTTAGACGCTACAGCCAGCGCCGACCTTTGACCTTACTAGAAGCAAAAGCCCTGGTGGTGATCACCTGCTCTCTGGCCCGGCGGCTGACGGTTTTGATTCGCCAATTGCTCCTCGCTTATCAGCAACTCAGCGACAAACAGCTTTCTCCTGATCATCATTTCCGACTGGCTGAGTATTTAGAACGCTTCCGCGCCCATTTTCGCAGCCGAATGAATTCGCGTCGTGCGGGCGTGATGGCGTACAGTTCTGACGAAACGCTGAATGAACTGGCGCTCGAATTGCTCGGACAACTGCTGTTTTGCACCGGAACGTCAGGAATACAGCGTTTGTGGATCAGCTTGTTTGACGGAGAAGTGTCATGACCATCCAGCGCCAGTACAGTTTGCCCAATTGCACCCTGGTTTTGGAGGGGTTGTCTGATGCAGCGGCGGCTCAAACTGAGTTTCGTCCCGTCATGTCTCTGCTGATCAATGCAGAATGCCATCTCCCAGGTCAAGAAAAGCCTTTGAGCGGAGGGCGTGAGTTCTTTGAAAGTTTGGTGACGGCGGTGAGCTTGTATGCTCAAGAATTTTTGAGTGGAGTCCATTTGCCGCGCCACACCTACAGCGATAAGCCTTCGTTTGTGAAGTTAGAGCGGATCAACCGCACCCATCACCGCATCAGTGTAGAACCCAGCGCCGACCACAAAACGACTTCTGCTCAAGCGGTTGATATCAATACCGTTCAACTCTTTGATCTGGTAGAAGCGATCGACCAGTTTGTGGCTGATACCCAAACCTTACCGTTCTGGTCGCTCAATCTGGCCCCAGTGCCCAAAAAGTATGCCGGGTCTCGTGAATCTGTGTCCAAGCAGGCTGTTCCAGCGGCGATCGGAGTGTCTGGATTAGCGCTGGCGGCGATCGCTTTTCTCGCGTTGCCCATGCCCAGAGTCAACAAACCCGCCTGTTTGACGGCTGGAGAATGTCCGACTTCGACCGCCTCGCCCAATCCAACGGCCAGTCCTGCGGTCAGCCCCAGCGTCGCGGTCAGTCCGACTTCTAGCCCAACGGCCAGTCCGACTTCTAGCCCGATCGCCACTGCCTCGCCCGACCTGGCTCAGTTAGAAACTGCCTTGAACGCGGCTCCTGCGATCACCGACCCTCAAGAGTTGGATGCTTTGAGACAAAAGCTCACTGATCAAATCAGCAGCAAATGGAAGGCAACTCCAACCTTTACAGAAAACTTGGTCTATCGAGTCGGCGTGGGTAAAGATGGCGCGATCGTGGGCTACAAACCCGACAATCAAGCCGCACTCGACCAGGTAAAACAAACGCCCCTATTGGATTTGCTCTACCTGCCAGTCGGGGGAAGTGTGCCGTCTCAAGACCCGATCGCTCAGTTCAAAGTAATCTTTACGCCCCAAGGCAAGCTAGAAGTGACTCCCTGGGAAGGGGCTTCTGTCAGCGCTTCGCCTGTTCCTGAAACATCGCCCAGCCCGCAGGTGGCGGATTCTCCCAGTCCGGAGGCATTGCCCAGCCCGGAGGCAGCGGTGAGTGCTGTTTCGGGATCACCTGTAGAGATTACAGAAAAGTCTCAGCTTGAGAACTTGCAGCCCAAACTGTACGACCAGATCGACCAAAACTGGAAGGGAACGCCTTCGTTTGAAAAAGATTTGGTGTTTCGTGTCAGGGTCAAAGCAGATGGCACGATCGCTGACTATGAGCCTGACAGCCAACTCGCCAACGACAACACCAAAGCTACGCCTCTTCCACAACTGAGCAAGCCAGCCGATCCAAACGCGACTCCTTCTGAATCGCTGGCTTCGTTTAAAGTTGTCTTCAAACCCAGTGGTGTCTTGCAGGTCAACCCGTGGCATGGGAGACGGTAGCGCAAAAGTGAGGAAAAAAGTGGGGTTTGTTTAGTGGGGTTTGTGGATGCTCTTTACGCCTCACCCCTCACTAATTCTGTGCAGAATCTAAACTCAAAGTCATCTTGGGAACGATCGCGATACCATCAAGAAGCTTTGATGTCAGCCACAACACCTCTATCCCTATGGAGCAACCCTCACTGCCGACGGAGTTGATTTTGACGCATCCGCTTCGCACGATCAAGATGCTGCAATTGGATTGGTCACCTCAACCAGGAGCCTATCTCGATGTGGAGGGCGAAACTTACGCAGTCTTAGAGCGCCATCATCGCTATCAGCTTAAGGCAGGGCGCTATCATCTTCACAAAGTTGCGCTGTATGTGCAGGTGGTTCAACGTCCGAGTGAACGAACTTTATTTGAGGGGCGTTGGGTGTTGGGAGATGCTACCTGTCGGTTTAACGCCCATTCTGAACTGATTCGCTGTGCAGTTAATCCCGCTGGGCTGTGCGAACAGTGCAAATTCTACGAAAAATCTGCGGAAGAGCTTTAGGCGTTAAACCTTTGACAGAAGACCGAGGCACCGAAAATTAAAGGCCTCTAAAACTACTTTTTCCAAAATCTAGAGTTCAAGGTCTAAAGTTCAGCGTCCAAAATCTCTTACTAGACTTGCTGAGATTTCTCTCTTTAGCGGTTGACAAGTCTGGGATTTATTGGATTGAATCAGTGAATCGCGAAAGCCATGAAATGCAGACGTTGTAAGCGTTGAAGCCGCTGCTCTCGTGATCGTGTCGTTCTGTATTGATCCGTGAATGTTGTGTCAAAACTCACCACAAACTGAAAAACTGTGTAAATATAAAGAAAATCTTAAGAGATACAGAATCTATGCTGACTCCAACCATGATTCGTCGTCTGTGGACACTGATCGAATCGACCCAAACCACCATCCTGCTTCAGTTTGAAGACTCGGCTCTGGTGCAGTTGTTGCTCAACCAATTTACAGATCAGCAGCCGATCGACGATCAAGCCGCCGTTTATCTCAATTCTTACATTCAACAACGATTGCCTTTGATTCGAGATACGGCAGAAGGGAGAGCGCTTTAGTAGGGATGAGGGAGAACTTTGATGATCTGTTCCCCCTTTTGGGGTAATCCGCTTGCGAGGAGGGATGAAGGATGAGGGATGAGGGATGAGGGATGAAGCAGTCAGGTAGTCTTCATTTCGGGTTCGGTCTCCTTAGATTTGGCAGGTTGCACTGGGGTCAGGAATTGAATGGGCGATCTCGTCTGGCGTAACAAAGGAGTTCACTTCATAATTGGGTAGGTTGACCAAAACCTCTAAGCCCTCTTCTTTGTTGTGTGAGAAGGAACCGAAATGACAGGTTTGCTTGCATCTTCCCAAGAGACGACTTCTAACCATTCTTTTGATTCCAGACAAAAGTTTTATACGCCACAAAACCATCGCAAAGTTCTGTGTGTATTTCCTGAATACAGTCGATCGTTTGGCACACTGCACCACGCCTACCCCTTGATGCGGAATGTGCGAGCCTTTATGCCGCCGCAGGGTCTGTTGATTGTGGCCGCTTATTTACCCCAAGCGTGGGACGTGCGATTTGTGGACGAAAATGTGCGAGCAACAACTCCCAGCGATTATCAGTGGGCTGATGTTGTGATCGTAAGTGGAATGCACATTCAGCGTCCTCAAATTAATCGAATTAACCAACTGGCGCATCAGGCAGGAAAGCTGACGATCGTGGGCGGGCCATCGGTTTCAGGCTGTCCAGAGTATTATCCTGACTTTGATATTTTGCACATTGGCGAATTGGGAGACGCGACCGATCGCTTGATCAAATGGTTGGATCAGAGGATTGAACGTCCCGATCAGCAGCTTCGGTTTGAGACGCAGAATCGGCTGCCCTTGAGTGATTTTCCGGTTCCCGCCTACGACAAGCTAGAATTAAATCGCTATTTTTTGACCAACATTCAGTTTTCGAGTGGGTGCCCTTACCGCTGTGAGTTCTGTGACATTCCCGAACTCTACGGGCGCAATCCTCGAATGAAAACGCCAGAACAAGTGATGCGTGAGCTAGATGCCATGCTCAAGGTGGGCAATCCGGGGGCTGTGTATTTTGTGGATGACAACTTTGTGGGCGATCGCCGCGCCGTGATGAATCTGTTACCCCATCTGATCGACTGGCAAAAACAAAATGGCTATCCTGTACAGTTTGCCTGTGAAGCGACGCTCAATCTGGCCCAGAGTCCAAAACTGCTGGAAATGATGCGGGAAGCGTATTTTTGCACCGTTTTTTGTGGGATCGAGACGCCAGAGCCGCAAGCGCTGAAGTCGATTTCTAAAGACCAGAATTTGAGTATGCCGATCGTCGAGGCGGTGAAAACGTTAAATCGATACGGCATGGAGGTGGTTTCTGGGATTATTTTGGGATTGGATACCGACACGCCAGAAACGGGCGATCGCATTCTAGAATTTATCCGGCTTTCTCAGATTCCCATGTTGACGATCAATCTGCTGTATGCGTTGCCCAAGACTCCTCTCTGGCGACGGCTTGAGGCAGAAGGACGACTGATTTTGGACGAGGGACGAGAATCGAATGTGGCGTTTTTGATGCCTTACGATCGAGTCATCGAAATGTGGCAGCGGTGCATCACTGAGGCTTACGATCCCGAATTTTTATTTGAGCGATTTGCTTATCAGTGCGAACACACCTATCCCAATCGCATTCAGGTGCCCAACAGTCCAGCGCGGGTGTCAAAAGCGAATATCCTCAAGGGTTTGACGATGTTGAGCAAGATTTTACTGCGGGTGGGCGTGTTGGGCAACTATCGCAAAACGTTCTGGAAAATGGCCAAACCTGCGCTGCAAAAAGGACAAATCGAACAGGTGATTCACATCGGATTGGTGGCCCATCATCTGATTCAGTTTACGCAGGAGTGTGCGATCGGAGAAGAATCCGCGTCGTTTTATTCGCAAAAGTTTCGTCGATAAAGTGAGGTGTGCGGGGTGAGGGGTGAGGCGCGTCAGTGGGATGTAAAAACGGTTGAGGGGTTGAGTTTTTCGATCATTCTCGAAACTGAGAATTTGGCAAATGCGGATTTCAATGGATTGGTGAAGTCGATCGAATCTTTAGCGCAACAAGATCCGCCCCCGACCTGTGCCAATGAGGTGTTGCTGATCGACAGTGGAGATACGCCAACTGAGTTGCTCGATCACTTGTGTCAACAATATGCCTGGATCAAGGTTCACGAGGCACCTCCAGGGACAGGCTACTATGGCTCCAAAATGCTAGGGGCAACGCTGGCAACAGGCGACATCATTGTTTACTACGACTCAGACTGCATCTACGAGCCAACCTGGTTGAGAACAATGCTCACCAGTTTTTCTCACGCCTCTGCCCCCCAAATTATCGCTGGAGAAACCACCACTCGCGGCGTTGGCCCTTATGCGACAGCGATGTCTATGACTTACATTTTTCCGCAATATTCCGGTCAGAAAACCCTGATCCCCAGTTCTCAGTACTTTTTGAATAACGTGGCGTTTCGGCGATCGTTTCTCTTAGCCAACCCCATCCCCACCGATCTGCCGCTTTATCGAGGCAACTGTGTCATTCACGCTCAGGAGCTATCTGAGAAGGCTTACACCATTTGGCGACAGCCCCAAGCACGAGCGACCCACGCCCCTCCCAACGGGCTATCTCATTTCTTTTGGCGATTTTTGCTGATTGGGCATGATTACTATTGGCAAAAGCGAATTCTCAGAGCGCGAGGATTTCAAAAAGTCAACGATCCCGCTATGTCGAGTCAGGGGAAAATTCAGATTTTTAGCGATCGCATCCGCAAGTTATTCAGAAATGATCCGCGCCATGCCCTTTTCTTTCCTCTGGCCGTCCCAATTATGGTTGCCTCAGCGATGCTCATTTACCTGGGCTATTCCATTACAGTTCGTAATCCAAACTATCTTTTGAAGGCTCACAGTAGGGTTTTGAGCGATCGTGAATTGAGGTCATGAAGTCAAATTTAGAGGCTTGAGTCCAGTTTGAACCGTCGCTTCTACCTCAACAGCAAAGCACTTCCCTTGAAGCCTCACAATGATTATCATTCTGAATCTATGAATATATGTTCAGATGTTACTTTAATTGACTATAATCAGAACCAATATTTCTCTAGTCCCAATCAGCTTATGAAACCTTCACCTTCAAGCTGCTGTAGCTGTCGTGACAATCATCACGATCGACCTCCTCAAGACCATGACCACGATCATGACCACGGTGCCGCAGATTTCAACTTAAAGCGAGAACTATTGCCGTTGGTTGTAGTGATAGCTCTGTTGAGTCTAGGAATGGTCTTTGAAAGCCCCCTACACAATACCTTTTTCTCAATTGGCGAGTATGCCCTATTTATCCCAGCCTATTTGATTAGCGGTTGGAGTGTGTTGACGAGTGCTGGACGTAATTTGCTCAAGGGGCGAGCGTTTGATGAGAACTTTTTGATGACGGTGGCAACTTTGGGGGCGATCGCCATTCATCAACTACCCGAAGCGGTGGGCGTGATGCTGTTTTTTAAGGTAGGAGAATTGTTTCAGGAGATGGCGGTGAGTCAGTCCCGTCGCTCTATCAAATCGCTCTTAGAAGTTCGCCCTGACTCTGCCCACCTTAAAACTGAGCATGGTGTTCAAACGGTTCCCCCAGACTCTGTGAATGTTGGCGATACTATTCTGGTCAAACCAGGGGAAAAGGTGCCACTGGATGGTGAAGTTTTAGAAGGCAAGTCGCAGGTCGATACTTCTGCGCTCACGGGCGAGTCCGTTCCTCGAACCATTGACCAGGGAGGAGCAATCCTGGCAGGAATGATCAATCAAACTGGGCTTCTAACTGTAGAGGTTACAAAACGCTTTGAGGAATCCTCCATTGCTAAGATTTTGAACCTGGTTGAAAACGCCAGCAGCAAAAAAGCGGAAACTCAGAAGTTCATCACTCAATTTGCCCAGCGTTACACGCCCATTGTTGTATTTTTATCGCTGGCAGTGGCGCTATTGCCTCCCTTGCTGATTTCAGGTGCAACTTCCAGAGAATGGATCTATCGAGCCTTGGTGCTATTGGTAATTTCTTGCCCCTGTGGACTCGTGATCAGCATTCCCCTGGGCTACTTTGGCGGGATTGGAGGAGCGGCCAAACGAGGCATTTTGGTCAAAGGATCAGCGTTTTTAGATGTGTTAGCGGCTGTCACCGCGATCGCATTTGACAAGACTGGCACGTTGACCGAGGGGGTGTTCAAAGTTTCTCAGATTGTGCCCTACAACGGTTTCAATCAAGACGATTTACTACGACTAGCCGCAGCAGCAGAATCACACTCTAATCACCCGATCGCTAAATCGATTCGAGAAGCCTACAGCCAGCCGATTCATGAATCAATTATTTCTGACTACACAGAGATTGCAGGCTGCGGTATTCAAGCAAAAGTCGAAAACCGTTTGGTCATTGTCGGCAACGATCGACTGCTGCATCGAGAAAATATTGTCCATGATACCTGTCAGATAGAGGGAACTGTGGTGC
>NZ_JBJPHU010000122.1:0-20019 GCF_052939515.1 Phormidesmis sp. 146-33 | reverse complement strand
TCTCACTTGAGAAAAACGGCCCGTGAGGGCCGTCGCCTGATTACCGGCGGTTCAAGAAGCTGACGGCCTCGCTGGCCCTGGCGGCGGCGTGGAAGATTGCCCGCTTGTCCGACTTGAGGAGCTCCAGCCAGTGGTCGATGTAGCTGGCGTGGTCTTCACGGGGTTCGGGGGTGATTTTGAGGTCGGCGCAAAGGAAGGCGGCTCCCAGTTCGGCCACAAGCTCTTCGGCGGCATAGGCTTGGTCGCCAAACCTCTTGCCCATCTCGCGGTTGAGGCGGCTTTCCGCACCCGTCCAGTGCGTCAGCTCATGGAAGAGGGTGGAGTAGTAGGCTTCGGTGGGGGAGGAGGATTTGGTCCCCATGAAGAGGGTTCGGTCTGGCATGTGGATGCTGTCGGTGCTCGGGCGATAGAAGGCTCGGCATCCCCCGTGGTGCACGGCTGCCCCGGTGGCGTTCACGAAGGCTTCGGCCTCCTCGATCACTTCGGTCTGGTCGGCCTGAGGCGTCTCGGGGAGCTCGTAGCCGTCCACCTGGGTTGCGTTGAAGACGATGCTCGGTTTGGCCATCCAGATCGACCGCTCGCGTTCTTCGCCTTGCTCGCCCGCTTCGGTCGTCTCTAGCTCTTTGTAGAACACGACCATCGAGCCTTTCTCGCCCTTGCGGACTTGTGCGCCTATCTCCTGCCATTGCTTGTAGCTGGCCCAGATGTTCGTGCTGAAGCCTCCGATCTGGCCGCTCGCCCACAGAGCCAGGATGTTGACCCCGTTGTAGTGTCGGTTCGTGACCGCGTTGGTCGGCCTGGCGTTGGCGGTGGTGGCTCGGTGCCAGGGCATTTCGAATTTGGCCGCTCCCGCCTCGATGGCCTGGATGATCTTGTTCGTGATCTGGGTGTAAACGTCGCCGCGCTGATCTTGAGGTTGGTTCATCAGTTTGCTCCTTCTCGTTGCCGGGGCCGCCCATGCGGCCCTGCTGAGGCCCAAAAGGCGACGGCGATCCGGAAGGCGCACCCGAAGGGCGGCACGAAGTGGAAAGACCCCTTTAGTGGGTTGCGCCTGGATGCCGGGCGACGGCGCTATAACGGGCGGAAGGAAACAGGGCGAATGGGTGTCCCTGCAACGAAAAGGGAAGGGGCGAACGAACCGGGCTCAGTAAAGAGCCTCGCGGCGATTCCCTACAACCAGGAACAAAGAATCCTGGCCAGGATAAGAGCAGGGAAGATGCGGCTCGGAATGCCCTGAGCCTTGCACGCAAACACAGAAAAGCAGGTTTACGCGGTCACAGATTTCTTCAACGGATCAGCCTGGTCAGTGGGAGACTCCATCAGAAGGACAGCACGCACCTGGGCGGCATACCACTGCTTGGCATGGGCGCTCCGGACGGCACGGCGATTGAGCTCGTTGGCGATCTGCCGATAGCTGAGCCCCGAACGGCGAAGTTGAAGCACGAGGGGTCTGACGGTGGCACGGAACTCGTCGGCGCGAACCTGGTTGGCGGCGGTTCCTAGACGCTGGGCGGGCAGAGGATCGGGGTTGCCTAAGCGAACGCCACGCGCTTTGGCGGCTTTGAGTGCCTCGCGGGTGCGCTTCGAGATCATCTCTCGCTCGTGCTCGGCCACGGCAGCCAGGATATGCAGAGTGAGCCGGTTCGCCTGGGGCATATCCACCGCCACGAAGTCCGCTCCACCTTCCATGAGATTTGCGATGAACGCCACGTTGCGGGCAAGACGATCCAGCTTTGCGATGGCAAGGGTTGCGCCCTGAGCTTTTGCTACTGCCAGAGCTGCGGCCAACTGGGGCCGGTCATTGCGCTTTCCGCTCTCAATCTCCGTGAACTCTTCGACGACCACCCCACCTCGACTGGTGGCGAAACTCAAGACGGCCTCTCGCTGGGCATCCAAACCGAGCCCGGACTTGCCCTGGCGGTCGGTTGAAACGCGGTAATAGGCGACGAATTTCACGGGTGTATTATTCCTAAACGGACGTATGGGATTCATACGCTCGCATAAACAGACGATAAAAGGAAGCCGTTGGGAGCAAGAAAAGAGGTTTTCAATGAGGGGGTGGGGCTGCTTTCTGTATTTGCGCTTTTCTGTAATTCTTTATTAACTATTGATTGATAAGATGATCTTACAGAGTCCGAAGGAGGTGCCCCTATGTTTGGACGTGACAAGAGAGCAAAGCGTGAGAAGATTCTAGAAGGGACTACTCGGCTCCTCAGCCGGACGCTCTCCGACCTGGGCAACGACCCGGACGCGATAGACCCCGACTCATTAGACCTCTACCGGCACCGCGTCAAGATCGCTGAGCTTCAGCTCTCGATTGTGCGGGCTCTCCATGCGGAGGCTCGTTTGACCCGCCCCGTGGTCGTCGCCCTGATCGGCTTCTTGGCGGCGGTGAGCGGGATGATGGGCGGTTACGTTGGAGACCTCTTCTTTGGGGGTGGACCATGAAAGACGATAGGCTGCTTCCAATTCACCGCGCCGTCCTATCAGGGAAGGTGTGGCGGGTCAAAAAGATGCTTGAGTGGGGAATGAGCGTGGACTCCCGCCGATGCAAGAGCGGGATGACCCCACTTCACCTAGCGGTGAAGATCCAGAATCCGGCGATTGTTCGCCTCCTTATAGAAGAAGGTGCGGATGTCTTCGCGCGGCAGGGCAGGGTAGGGCCGACCCCGCTTGATATTGCCATCGAGCTCGGAAACGACGTGATCGCCGGGATGCTCGCTCGCGCTCAGGCTCGTCAGAGTCAAGGCCGTCCTGAAGAAGGGAAGAAAGGGAAGTCCGATGGTGGACCCGTATCGCCCGCCCGGCCCCGTCGGCCTCGGCGCGGGTTTTAGGGCTGCTTTATATAGCGCCGATGGATACCGGCTCTTAGGGGAGCTGAGAGACTGCTCCTGGACGCTTTTCCAAACAAGACATTCACCCAAAAAGGTGTGGGCGGTCGTCGGCCAAATCGATTGGCTAGTCGATCCTGGCCCCTTCTACGTGTATCGCCTCATCATCGGGCTTCGCAGTCCACAGGAAGGGAAGTGGTGGCACGGGATCGGAGCTCTGGCCGTAACTGGCCATCATGCGGCGTTCATTATCGAACACCCCTAAGGGATGTCGGAAACGTATCCCAGGTGGGAGAGCCGAAGGGTCATCGACCGTTTGCTGACCCCATACTTCTCGACCAACTCATTGAAGATCGGGTCTTCGTCCACCACGTCTATGTGAGATACATTTTCTAAGTCCCTCTCAAGAAAGGCCGCAGGCATCAGCAGTTCAGCGGCGAAGGCATTGGCTTCAACTTCGAGCCGGTCACTGCCTTCTGCCGAAACAGCGCTGCGCAGGTGAACCTGGAAGCCCCTCGATTTGTCGTCATAGTGGACTTTCTCGGCGCCATGGAGGACGTAATGGCCTAATTCATGGGCGATGGTGAATCTCTGCCGACGAGCATGATGAGCCGAGTTGACTCCGATCACGGGTTGCTGGCCGCCTTCACCCCGGAAAAGGAACCCTGACAAGGAATCGTCGGCTTCGGTCGGCAACACTTCGATCCCCATATCGCTCGCGAGAGCGACCACATCCACTGGAGCCTCGCTGATCCCATGGGCTTTCAAGAGCTGGCTTACGGTTTGTCGAATGTATTTGCGGCGAATCATTGTGAGCTCCTGGAGCCGACCGTCTTTTGAATCCAGTCACGGGCGATTGGCGGCATCGCCTGTAGCGCCCTTGCCTCGGCGTCGGGATTTGGCAATAGGTCGTGCAAAGAGACATTCAGCGCGTCGCTAAGTTCGACGAGCAGATGCGAGAGCACTTTCTGCCGCCCCTTCTCGATGTTGGTAATCGAGGTTCTGGTGAGACCCACGCGGTCTGCGAGCTCCTCTTGGGTCAACCCACGCTGTTTGCGAGTGGCATTGATTCGGCGTCCAAGCTCTTCGTAAAACTCAGCTTCTCGAATCATGGTCTGGTCATAGCTCCACAGCTATGGACGCAGTCCGAGATGTCAAAGTTGCTGACTGTTTGTATTTCGCACGCACCTTTTTCTCACCGTGTGCCGTCATGACATAATGAAGGTGGGAGACCACCCGGTGAACTCATGGGAATCAACATCTCAAATCAATCATTCCAAGGCCCCTTCACCGACCTGAGTCAGGTTCGGGAACAAGGGGGCATCTACGCGATCCTCGGCCTTCAACAGAGTCAGAGGTATCGCGTCCTCGACGTTGGGCAGGCGGGCGGGCTGAAGTCCCGTCTGTCCTACCACGACCGCAAAGACCAGTGGAGCAGGCAAGGGCTGCCGCTGTCGGTTGCGGTGCTTTACACCCCGAACTGGACTGAATCTCAGCGCTGCGCGTTTGAGAAGCAAGTCCGGACTGCCTACAACCCGCCGTGCGGGGATCGATAACATCATGAACTTTCAAGGAGCTCTGGTCACCGAGCAAGGTGTGACCTTCGGAATCGTCGTCGTGAAGCCTCATGTCATTCAAAACAGCTTCACTGCCCGTGATGCACAGCGCAGCTTCGCGCCTCAGTTTCCGGGTGTCCCCATCATCTTGATGGCCCAAGACCATAGGGGAGTGCCCACCTACTACGGTAGAAGGGACATCGTGCACTTTCTCTCAAGAGTGCCAATGGAGTGCATCCCTTGGCGGGAGTACCACGCGGCATGAAGTTCACCGACCCTAAGCGCTTCGCTGATCATGTTGGGAAGCAACTCAAGTCTCACCTGGTTGAGGCTATCGGCAAGGAACTTGAGTCCAAAGCGCGAAGTAACAACAACGCGCTGGATGTTTCCATGAAGGATGCTGACCACACCACGATCCGGGAGGTTCAGTCTTGGCTTCGTCGCCGAGGGTGGGTCATCCAGAACAGCATGGGGCGCACATTTGAACTTAGAAAGGGGTGATCCGGGCGGAAGCAAAGAAGCTTCCGCCACTTCCAGCTCACAGACCTACACCCGGTTATCAGTCAATACCTGAACGCACACCTCGACAACATATTCCGGCACGGGGTCGAAGAAATGCGGATTTAGCTGCATTACATATTCGTTCTCGATATGATAAGTCTCGTTAACGAATTTCGCCACCACATCACCCTCCGGCTTCTCTTTACTAGCTTCTCCCTTAATTAAGCGAAACAGCTGTAACTTTTCATACCCTACAGATGTGTCATCGAACATTTGTCGAAGCGCGGCGCGGTCATTCACCGTAACAAGCAAGCCGTCATAGCAGAATTCCGGAATAAGGCTCCGTATGGTTTCCTCTGCTCGATCCTTCTCCTCAGGGGTCATATCACGATCTGCGCCGCACTCGCGTATGGTTGGTACTGTGCGTCCTTTGAATAGACTGGCCAACAAATTGTATTCCAGCCCTACCACATCGAGAATCTCGAAATGACGTCTCAAGTAGATAGCCTTGAGGATCGGCTCATTAAGCCGAGTGATGTTTTGCTTGCAGATGCTAGCAAACGTTTGGATGTCATCCTTGGTGACTGGACGCTCTTCCACGACACCCTTCCGATATGTGAGGAATGAGACTCTCGGATGCGCTCCCTCAAACAGCCGTGTACTGCGGATCATATCAATCGCCGGTTCAAGGTCATGAGTCAGCATCAGAGTGGTCATGCTCTTTAAGCTGGCTTTCCCACGAAATAGCTCATTGAGAATGGCGAATTTTTTGTTCTGGTCGAAGGAAGAAATCGGATCATCAAGAACGACCAGATCAGGCTTTTCGCTTTGAACTTGGTGAAGGAAGAGAACGAGAGCGAACGCGTTCTTTTCCCCATAGCTCAGGTGATTCCCAGCTCCTTGTATGTGCTCCGCGTAGTCTTCATGAACGAGCTCCATACGATAGCTATCTGAATCGGAGACAATCCGAACCGCGTATTTGTAACCTGCTGACTTTAAGAAGCCGTTGATGCTTGCTTCATTACCCGTGATCGCATCTCTAATTCGGTCTCTCTGTTTGTTAATGGATCCCTGAAGGGGACCGATTTGCTTCATCAGCTCGTCGAGCTGGGCGTTTAGAGGATCAACCACAGATCGTGTTGCCTCTGAGTTGACCTTGTCCATGAGGGTCAAGTCACACCTCAGCTGGCCGATCTGGTCCGACAGTTTTTCAACGTCGCGCAGCGTGAAGAACGAAATATTTCTGAGATTGTTTAGCTTCGCGATGAGCGTCTCAATATTCGATTTGAGGTTCTTCAAGAACTCTTCTTGTTCTATTGAGAGGCTGGTCTTCGCTTTGATCACCTGTTCCACAAGCTTCTGGCAGTCATCGCTGAAGTAGTTACCTAGCCGCTCCAGAACTGCTTTTATAGCGTTCAAGTGGTTGATGCTGGGCGCATCATACTCCTTTGCGACTGCGAGGGCGACTGCCTTTTCGGACGTCGTCTTCATCTCCTTTGCGCAGTAAGGGCATTGGTCACCGAGGGCTAGATAGCTGTTGCCCTTTGTCTGCCACTCAATCCACTTTGAAGGCTGATCGCTCTTCAGAAAGAGCTCAAAACCCGTCAGAGTTGCGGGAATGTTTTCGATCTTATTTCCTGATCCAAATGCTTTATAGATTTTACTGCTTTTGGAAATCTCCCCCTTGTTGGTCACAGAGATAGCGTCCCTTAATTCGCTGAGGTCTTTGAGAGCTTGATCAATGCCTTCGTTGTTGGAAAACGCCTTGCGAACGCCCAGCAAAAGGGCATTGAGGTCATCCATCGCTTGGTCATAGTCTGCGGTTTTTACGAAAATATTGAAACTATTTCTGACAACCTCATTTTGCTGAAACACGAACTGGGAGACATACTCCTCGTTAAAGACACATATTGAGGAAAAGAAGTCTGCGCCTGTTATCGAGGGAACAGGCGGAGTTTCGCTCGCGCGATGTTTAAACGGCAGAAGATTGTCAAGGGCTTCACCTTTCGTGTATAGCGCGAGTGCTTTTGCAAGGGTGCTCTTTCCGACTCCGTTAGGGCCGTATTTGATGTTCAGGCACCCGTTTACGATCTTGAAGTCAGCCTTGTCCACGCTGTTGCAGTGTTCAAGGAGGATTGCATGCTCGGTGCTCATAGTCTTCTGTTTACTCCAAATATGACGGTAGTTGTGCTCGCCACTCGCTCATCAGTATCAGGGTGCCCTCGACCGTCTCACCTTCATTGACGAGCTCTAGCGCTCCGACGGGCGTGACATCATCCCATTTGAAGTTTAGCGAGAGGAACGCCAGGGCGTCCCGCTTGTAGGCAGTGTCCAAGTTGTCGAGCTGATCCCCCTTGGTTTCGAGGGCAGTTAACCGCGTTCCGGCCCCTTCCCGTTGGGCAGCAAAGATGAAGTCAGGATAGATTTTCGCTTTCTTCCAGCCTTGGATCCCATACTGCGTTCGGGCAACGTTGCGGTGCCACCAAAGAAGCGTCTTCTCGCCGTCGAGGTAGACCGCGACATCCCGTTCGTCCCCGTTGAATTCGTTTTCATACATCGGGGCAAACAGGCTCTTCTCTAACGGCCCTCCTGCTCGATTGACCAACTGACGCCCGTTCTCTTGCTCCGTGGTTTGCACAGTCATTGGCATACGCCAGTTTCGGCCATCAAGGCGAAGCCGGAATTGAATGGTGCTAGCAGCCACCTGGGCCTTGAAGAGGGCCTCTGCTCGTCTGTTTCTTTCCGCATCCAAACCCTTCCGGAGCTCTTCCACGATCAGGCTTGAGAGCTGCCCCATCTTTCCATCATCAAAGCCCCTACCCCGGAGAGCCACCATCATGTCTCCGACGATTCCGCGCCCCACGAAGGGATTCACCACAATGTCAGAGATCATCCGGCAGGCGTGAGCCGGATCAAAGGCGAGGTCTTCAACGTTCTGCGCGACCCTCTCAGTGGCAAAGAGCTCCTCACCGTCATCCGAAAGCATGATCCTTTGCAGCTGATTTTCAGCCGCCTGGGCGTTCAGCGGAACTCCTTCCGCGATCTCCTTCGGATCGAAGTCTCGCCAGTCGATGGAGGAGAGAATATCCATCTCATAGTCCAACTCCCGAGCAAGGCCGCCCTCGATCTTCATCACCTTGGGGAGATAGATTTCGGTTTTTGCAAACGTTGGACGCCGCTGGATAGAGCGGACCGTCTTTCCAGCAACCGCCTTATCGTCTTGGACAACGTGCAGAACCAGGTCCCCGAGGCCGTCTTGCTCAAGGCCGCTCTTGATTGCCGCGACAACCGAGGCGGTGTCTGCATAGTGGGTGATGACGTGGCACTCATCAAGAGCCTCGATCCCGGTTTTTTGGGCACCAGGCTGGCGAAGAATGCGCCCGACGAGCTGGGTCATGGCCTTCAAGTTCGAACTCGCCGACAGGCTGCAAAGAACGTAGGCAAATGGGCAGTCCCATCCCTCTTGCAGGGCCTGCTTCGTGATAATGGCCCGAACCCGGTTTGTAGGCGAAAGCAAGTCCTCGTTCTCGGTCAATCTCAGATCATTTTGCTGGGCCGTTTTGATCGCGATTTCTGCCTCATCAAATCCGGCCGTCAACAGCCACTCCTTGACGTCCTCGGCATGGATGTGTCCACTTTCCCGTTGGTCATTCCCCGTTCGTTCGACCTGCACGAGCATGATGGGGCGAATGTAGCGGCCTGTCTCCGAACGGAGCTTTTTAGCATCCGCATCTATACTGTTCAGGCGGGTCAGGGCGGCATTGAGTGTAGCTTTCCAGTCACTCCCCTGCCTCGGATCCAGGTTAAGCGGCATTTTGATCATGCCTTCTCGGTCCAGCTCCTTACCGGTGACCTCCACCAGTACGTTCGAGTATCGTCCCTCACGAGGATTACTGCCTCCCTTAGGCTGAATATCCTGAGGCGTCGCGGTGAGCTCCAATACAAAGCAAGGGTTGAAGCTATAGAGCGTCTTGAAAGCAAGCTCCGACATTGCCCGGTGCCCCTCATCGAGCACCACCACTGGGCGAATGATGCGAAGCGCATTCCCGAGGGAGTCCTTCACCATCGGAAACAGCCCTTGGTAGGCAGTGAGGTTCGGCGTCTTCTTGATGGCCGCCTGGTGCGCCTGTTGTTCCCCTTCCGGAGGAAAGAAGCCATGTACGTCGCCTCGATCCTGGAACATCTTGAGAGATTCCTGTGTCTCCCGATTCGCGGACTGGAGCATCAAGAGCATCACGCAAAGGTTCGCTTCAACATCCCTGGCGTTCAAGGTGTCCGTTTTCTCTAGGATTTTCACACGGCCAGCCGCTGCACGGTCGAGAGCCTGCCGGTAGGGATGCTCGCGGTTTCTCAGATGCTTGAGCGTCTGCGTATAAATGGCCTCGGTAGGCACCACCCACAAAACAAAGCCCGTGTTCTGCTCTAAAAATCTGCCCAACACACGCGACAGCGACGAGACCGCGATCCAGGTCTTTCCTCCGCCCGTTGGTACCTTTAGAACAACGTTTGGAACCGATCGGCCACAGCCATCAACCCGAGGCGAAAACGGAATATCCGACCGGGACTGAGGAAGGCGACCAATCCCTTTCAGCCCCTCCCATGCCTCTTTGGCAAAGTCAGGAATTGAAAGAGTGAGGTTAGGCTTTGAAGCGATGAACGCCGCGACCTCATCGGCGTTCTTCTTCTTCTCCTTCAGGAGCTCTAAGTAGGCGTCAAGCGTCGATAGGACGCGATCTTGATAGTCGAGCTGACGAAACATATGGTTCAGCTCCGATCAATTCGGTAGAGCGCGAAAGGTAACGGCACAAACTCAACAGGGATCTTCTGCTCGGCCAGCATCTTCTGACTGACAAAGCGTGCCGGGGCGAAGACGAGATGCTTCTTATTCGGATCAATCTCAGCAAAAGCCTTTGCTCGTGCCAGCGTAAGAGCAGCCTCCGGCGACTTGAGCCATTCAAGATCAGGTCTGTAGATCAGCCAAACGTGCTGACCCTCCGTTGAGCCTAAATAGAAGTCATCTTCACGTACAATACCGGCGTCGATTGCGCGGTTGGTAGCCATATGGAAGAGAGCTGATCCCAAACCCTCATAAGGCGGGAGTGTCTCTCCACTCAACACTTTGTCGAGCTCCACGGGGTCACCAAGCGTGCAAAAGGTGAATTTTCCGCCAAGCCCATCGACTCTTTCTTGACTTGCCGTCTCACCGATAATTACAAGTTCACCGTCTCTAATTTCCTTTTTGATCTTTGTGTATCTGTCGGTGAATAGACTCCCCTCAATAGCCTCCGCCTTACCAATCCATTCACTAGAATTCTTGATACTTCGCCAGTTCAGCTTTTGCTTAAATAGTTCGGTTTTCTCTGTCTTCCCGCCTTTGTATCCTTGTATCACTCGCCGAACTCGCTCTGCGGTTAGTTGGTCAGCATAGTCTTCCATTTCAACCAAAATGAACCGCCTTGAGCCGCCATCCGAATGGTTGAGCCTCAAGACAGCCTCAGCGGTGGATCCTGAGCCTGCAAATGAATCTAAAACCAGACAGTCTGGATTTTGGATAAGTTCAAGAGCGCGTTCGATGTATGGAACGGGTTTTGGGAAATCAAACATCTTTCGGCCCATCACCTCATTAAGATGCTTTCGCCCAGCGTCCATATTAAATTCCGCATCAAGCCAGATTGTTTTAGCTTTCGTTGAAGGTTCTTCGCCATCAGCACTCAGCATGTAGTCTTTTCGAAACACACGCCACTCTCCTTCATTGGTCTTCCTTGCGAACAGAAGGTGATTGTCCCTCTTGACCTTCGCAGGGTTCCATGTCCAGCAGGTGGGTTCGCCCTTTCCATCGAGCGGCAAGACTTCGTCTGTAAACCCTGACGGCGGTTCTTCAACTTCCTCATTGTTTTTTTGAGCAGCCCACACTTCGCACGTCTTAGGATTCACATAAATCGGAAAATACAATCCGCTTCGAGTTTCTGGATTGAATGCGGCATTCCTGTTACGCAAGCCTAAAGCTCGATACTTGCCACCCCCGTCTTCCTCGTTGTATTCAGAAAGCATGCGCTCATCCTTTGGAACGCCACCCAAATCAGCCAAGTCCGGATCCTTTACAAAGCACAACAAATATTCGTGAGTTTTCGCAACGAATTCATCAAGGTGCCGCCCTTTCGGGTTAAGCCTCGCAATGATCCTACCAACTCTTGAGTCCGAACCGAAGATCTCTTCCAGCATCAGCTCAAGACGATGACTTTCATTGTCATCAATACAGACGAACATTGCGCCAGAAGGCGCGAGTAACTCATGAAGCAATCGAAGGCGTGGCCACATCATCGCGCACCACTTATCGTGGCGCAGTCCATCCTCTACTCCAATTGGGTTTGATGCCAGCCACTCGCGGATCATCGGACTGTTCACGTTGTCGTTGTACGACCAGCCCTCGTTTCCAGTGTTGTAGGGGGGGTCGATGAAGATGCAGTCCACCTTGCCCGCATACATCGGCAAGAGAGCCTTGAGGGCGTGTAGATTGTCCCCGTGGATGATCAGGTTGCCGGAGAGGTCAACCGGGCCAATTCCCTTCTCCACATGGGGCACCAAGGGCCGAAACGGAACGGAGAGATGATGGTTGTAAACAAACTCTTTGCCCTTGAAAACCAATTCAGACATTTTTGACTTCCTCTATAATCTCTGGGCCACTTTCTGTTTGAACACGCTTGACCACAGCCTCGGCAATCCAAGTGTTTCTTGGTACGCTGACGGGCTGCACTGCTCGTAACCTATCAATCCGAGCAATCAGGTTTTTCGGAAGTCGTAGAGTCACTGTCGTTCGCTCGTTGTCCTTGTCCATGCACTCCTCAGCGACACCAGAATGACGTCAACTTGATATCAGGACGACTGTATCTAACTGAACGATTCAAGCAAGCCAGAAACAACTCCAAGAATTCTGTATCGCCTCATTTGCGGTTTTCTGTTTTACCGCTCCAAATCACGGTCTCGCTCGGGCTCCTTCTCCCTGTTCCGGTCGGACCTCCGGCGCTGCCGCTTGAAGGATCGCCAGTCACGCCCTTTGTGGGTCGTCTTGTCTTTCTCCTTCTCTGGCGGTGCGGGAGGTGGATTGGAAACCCCAAGGGCTCCGCGCACGGCTTCCTGGGTCATGCCTTTGACCTTCTGCGGTGTGGGGGCTCCGGTGCCGCCTTCGCTGGCTCTTTCCTTCTGCTCTCGCAGGGGGGCAAGGCCATCTTCCAGGCTGGGAAGATCCAGGCCACCTAGCCGCTGCCGTGCGGCCTCCACCTTGAGGCCGCTGACGCACCTGGCTACCGTCCGGTAGCCCCCGCTCTCGTCAAGGATAAGAGGACCGCGCTCCCCGTTCACCAGACGCATCCCAGATGCCTCGATCTTCTTCTTGAACTCGTCGGGGGTGGCCGCCTCCCGCCATGCGGTGGCGACGACCTGGCGAACCGCCTTCTCATCGATGTTAAGGCGTTTTTGGCGTTGGTGCTCGAAGTGGCTGAGCCCTTCCCTGGGCGCGTTCTCGACCACTTTCCGGATGTCCTGCGTCCGGAGTTTCTCAGCGCCTCGTGCTGGGCCAGGATCGCCGGGCTCTCGCTCGGGCGTCTTTTCGGCCTGGCGGCGCTGAGCCTTGCTTGGCGTTTTGGCGTGGCCAAGAACGCGCTCCAAAATGCGAGCCGCTCGCTCGTGCTTGCGGTAGTTGTGGGACATGCTGACCGCCTTCATGCGGTCGATATCGACGCGGTTCCACACCACGTGCACGTGCTCGCGGCCTTGCTTTTTATGGAGCAGAACCACGCGCTGGTGGTCTTGAAGACCGAGGACTTTCTCCAAAACGTCCACGGACTTCGCCCACCCATCCGGCCCCATGGCCTCGCCAGGCTCGGGGCTGATGATCGCGTGGTACAGGGGCTTCTCGCAGTTGGTGCCTTTGGCAATGGCCACCATCTCCCGAAGAGCCCCTGTGACGTCGCTATCGGGGACAGCCAGATTGAGATTGCCGATGACCGCGACCCGCTCATTGTCCTTCCGATTGAGAAGGTGGCGGGCTAGGTTGTCGGGATTCGTTCTGGCAGTGCCTTTGATGATCACGAGCCCCTCTTGCCCTCCTTGGTGGTGGGGTCTCGCTCATCAAAGCCGATAGCGAACATGATGGCCGCCCTGACCTGCGCGATGGCCTCCATCTCGCTCTTCAGGACGCGCCAATCATCGAAGCCAACGCCACCTTGGTTGGCGTGCTTCGAGAGCTGGTTGATGTTGGAGCCGATCTTGCCGAGCTGGCCGAGGACGCGACCCAACGTCTCCAGCTCCACCGGTGGCCGCCGGCTTCGCCGTGGCACCGGGACGGAAAGAGCCGCGTGGCGGATGAGAGCCCCGACCGTGATGCCGGTCTCTCGGGCTTTCTCATCTAACTGGGCAGCCTCCTCCGGTGTCAGCCGGACGGTTCGGACGACTGTCCGCTGCCTGGTTTCGCTGCCGCTAGTGCGTTCTTTTCGTGCCATGACCTGACCCTTTCCGGTGTCGGGTTGTGGCCGCTCCCCCTCCATGGGGGCTGGGGGGTCGTGCCGTGATGGCACGAGGGGGGATGCAACGGGGGGACTTCCCCACCTTGCCAAGCCATCTGCTTTGCGGTGGTGCGCGGTATTACCGCGCATGGCTTGCGTTTCTCCATTTCCAGACACCTGTATCTATCTTAGCAGGTTTCCATGACCGGCGTATGACGCTCCGCAACGGTGTAGATGGCTTCCCTGCTGTCCGGTTTGTTGGCGCAACTGTGGCCGCCCAACAATGCCTCCACTACGGAAGACGGGGGAACCCATAGCAAAGGCGGCACCACTTGCCAAGACCAAGCCGCATCATCAGCTTTCTGGATTGGTCTTCCTTCCTCCAGCGCTCTCGGATTTCATTGGCGCGGCGGCTCTACTTGTTGTCGGAGTTGCTCCGTCGCTCATACGCGCTGCTTGGCTTGACCGTCCAGCTACTCTGATCCTCATGGGTGGGCTTGCGGCCACCACCGCTGGCCATGGTCATCACCAGACCAAGTGGAATCCCGAAGAGCCCAATCCAGACATGCTTCCAGGCGAGCTTTGCTTTTGCATCCATGCGTTGCCATTCAGCCTGGTAGCTTCGAAGGATGGTTTGGTCTGCATTCGGCGAAGCGTTGTTGATTGCATCACTCAATCCTTGAAGCCTTTGTTGGGCTCGTCGGTACACCATGAAGGCAATCAATGCGCCGCCCAAACCCAGCAGAAAGGTGATGGGCACAGTCAGAAACAGCAGGCGGTTCTGCCTAAAGTCAAGGATTGGATCGGTCGATGACATCTTGATGCATTCTACGACCAGCGTACGATCGAGTGCAGCGGCACCTAAATAGTGGTCTTCGACCGTAGAATTATCACAAAGATGTGGCGATGGCGCGAGGTTGAGCAAGTGAAGGAGGCATGGGAATGGCGCGTGTAGTGCCGCCACCCGTCTCGGATGTAGACGTTAGGGGGTTCCCGAAAACCCCTCCGGAACTGCCGCCTGGCGGTCTCCTGCCTCCAGAGAAAAGCTACTCCGGTTGCTTCTGGAGTTGGGGCATGATCGCTCTCGTAATGGCGGGGCTGAGCGTCCTGGCGCTGGAGCTCACACTCCGAACTCAAGGAAAGCCGG
The DNA here is from genome assembly GCF_052939515.1 of Phormidesmis sp. 146-33. Taxonomy (NCBI): domain Bacteria; kingdom Bacillati; phylum Cyanobacteriota; class Cyanophyceae; order Leptolyngbyales; family Leptolyngbyaceae; genus Phormidesmis; species Phormidesmis sp. 146-33. Next base: position 5,483 of record NZ_JBJPHU010000122.1, on the reverse strand, counting down.
GGTTCCTCAGTGGTCTGATCAAAGATCCAGGTCAGATTGCATCCTGGATGACCGGTGGTGCATGTGTGCTGATTGGCCTCGGAGGCCCCGCCTTGCTCATCTGGTTTGTTTGGTGGGTGGTTTCAGGTGTTCAGCCTCGAACCCCAATACCAGGCATCCCCGACGGAGGGGACGGAATCCTGGGCTCTGCCCGGTGGATGTCTCAGCAAGAGGAGCAAGAACTCGGAATTGGCGATCCGGTGGACGCTCCGGTTTTAGAAGGAGCCCATTCGGGCATCGTCATTGGGATGCGCCGACGTAGCGGACGATTTTTCCGCTACTACGATTCCGGCCATGCGCTAGTGTTTGCTCCAACGGGTGCTGGGAAAGGGGTTGGCTTTGTCATCCCGAACTTGCTGGAATATGGCGGGTCGATGTTCGTCATCGATCCAAAGGGAGAAAACGCCGCGATGACCGCGCGAGCCCGGCGCGAGAAATGGGGGCAAGAGACCTTCATTCTCGATCCTTGGGAGATGCTGGGCGAAAAGACGGCCAGGTTTAATCCGCTCGATGCCATCCGGCCAGAAGACCGTGATTTTGATGCCAAAGTGCAGCGAATAGCCGATGCGCTCGTTATCAGCAACGCTCAAGACCCCTTCTGGCCGACCGAGGCGAAGGGGCTCCTTGCCGGGTTGATCGCGTTTGTATGCGTTCATGAGCCACCCGCCCAACGCAACCTGCCACGGGTGCGTGAACTACTGCGGCAATCAGCTGCCGACTTTGAGGATCTTCTTGAAATGATGGCGGGAAGCCCGAGCCGGTTCATTGCTGAAACGGCCAACGCGATGAGCCAGAAGTCGGACAAGGAAAGATCAGGTGTCATCTCGACCGCCCAAAGCAACCTGGCCTTTCTCAATTCGTCGGTCATCTGCGAGACGCTGATGACGTCGGACTTCAGCATGCTCGACTTGAAGAGCAAGCCAGTGACGGTCTATTTGATCTTGCCGACTGAGTATCTCGACAGCCACGGGCGATGGCTCCGCCTGCTGGTGGGTGAAGCCTTGGCCTCGATGATGAGCTCGGAACGGCAGAAGCCGGATATTCCAGTTCTATTCCTGTTGGATGAATTTGCAGCCCTTGGCCAGCTTGCGATTGCCAAGACAGCTTTTACGCTGGGTCGGGGCTATGGGGCGAAGATGTGTCCGATCCTTCAGAACCTAGACCAGCTGAAGAACCTGTACGACAAGGAATATCGGACGTTTTTGAGCAATGCCGGAGTCACTTTGTTCTGGGCGGTGAATGAGTTGACGACAGCTGAGGAAGTTTCTCGGATGATGGGGAAATACACTCAGATTGCCCCGACGCGCGGCGTTTCAGAGTCGATGCAGGGCTCCTCGATGAACTATGGTCAGAGCGTCGTGGCACGAGATTTTGCGACACCGGATGAAGTGATGACGCTAGACAAGCGCATGGTGATGGCTTTCCTGGCCAACCGTCGCCCCTTGGAACTTTGGCGCATTGCGTATTTTGAAGAGCCTCGATTCTTTGGCCTGGTGGATCGCAACCCTTATGAGCCGCGGGGGGCACTGCCTCCTCGGGAGCGGATCGAGCGGCCTGAGCTTTGGCAGTGGTTCCAGTTTGAGGCGACGGTCAAGGGCTATGGCTTCGCCTCCTGCAAAACACCCGACGGAAATTTCGAGGTGGCTTATATCCTGCCTGGAGCCCGCCGAAAGGGTGGAGGAAAGGATCAAGTTGTTTTTCTCGCTCGCTGGACGGGAACCCGTTGGACTTGGAGCTGCTACCCTCCCCATTCAGAGCAAAAACGCTTCGAGAAAGCTCTTCGCTCCCAGACGACCTGATGGAAACAGCCCCACCTGGGGTTGTTTTCTTTTGAACCCCTAAGAGCTCTTCAACCGGACAAGGGGCTGCTGTCAAGGCTGGCGCAGCCACCCTTGAGGGCCTGGCCTTTACAGCGCGAGACCCGCAGTCCGGTCATGCTCCCTCCGGGGTCAAAAAAGAGAAATTAAAAAAGATTCTCCCCAGGATGGGGCTACAGGAATCTTCTCTATCTGTAAGAACTACAGGATATATAGTAGGGCGCGACCGTTTCACCAGTCACGCGCGACCGTTTCACCAGTGATAGCTGCGACCGTTTCACCAGTGATAACTGAGTTATCCACATTCCATGTCCGCGACCGTTTCACCAGTCGATTTGAGCTTGCCTCGCCGCAAGAGGATGAAGCACTTCCCTGCCCCGAATCGACCGCTTCACCAGCCCTAAGGCGTTGATCGGTCATGGATTTGGCTTGAGCTTTTTCTGCGTCTTGCAGAATCGCAGGAAATGGGCGTCAGGGTGGGTGATTTGGATGCCCTTGCCAGAGACCCATTCGCGCCATAGCTCCTCCAGGTAGCGCACGTCGTAGCCTGGAGCGGCTTCCCTCGCCTTCTGGTAGGTCTCGGGCTTGAGGCTATGGCGATCCACTGGGAGAGCCTTGGGCGGCTCGTCGGAAGGCTTGATGGCCTTGGCTTTGCCGCGTACGGCCGTTTGGCCGGGAAGGATGGTCAGCCCCCCCTCCTCCATTTCGCATTTGAGAGCCGGGTAGACCCGCTGCACTTTGGAGAGAGCGTCTTTGAGGGCGGTCTTGAAGTCCCTCTCCCGGTCGTAGTTGGTGCCCAGCTGCGCCTGGAGGGCTCTGTAGGGCACCGTCACGGCCTTCCCTGCCTTCCTGACAGAGAAGGTGCGGTAAGTAGCCCAGGTGTAGAGGTCAAGCGCCAGAGGCGACCTCTTGAGGGCTCTGAGAGCCCGCATATCGAGGGGCACGGGCGCGGCGGTAATGGCGTCGAAGAACTCTTGGCTGAGCTGCACCCAGCTCCCCCAAAGAGCCCCCTGCTCCGGCATCTTCGGGTCCCACCAGAGCTCTCCTTTGGGTGCGACGCGCATATCCAGCCAGCGGGAGCCTTCCGCCCCATCGGGGCGCTCCAGGCTCTGCTCGAAGCTGATCGAGGCACGAAAGAGCCGGTTCATTTGCTCCCGGAGCCGCTTGGCGTCGCTGCGCGGCCCTGCCCCGGTGCTCCAGGAGAGCCCCAGCTCGCGCATGAACTCGGCGAGGGTGTTCCCTAGCTCGATCTTCGGCGAGCGGGTTTTGACCGCCTCGGCGGTCAGCCAGAAGAGCACCAGGCGTGGCAAAGACCCATAGGGGTAGCCGATTGATTTGTTGCCTCGCGCGTCCCAGCCGGGACGGATAACAAGGCTGAGGTTGCCATTGGTGCGAACCCAGGCGGGCTTGTCGCCGGGGTCGCTGTGCGGCAGGGTGCATTGCACCAGCTGCCGCGCCATATAGGCGCGTTCCACCGCCTCGGGGTTGTCGAGGATCTCGCCCACCTGATCCAGGAATCGGACCTCGGCTTTGGTGTAGTGGAACGGGTCTTTCTTTTTCACGGCATTAGAGCTTCGGGAAGCGCTCTTCGAGGAGCTCCTTGATGGCGTCCACCATACGAACATCCTGCATGGCGCAAGCCACCTTGATGCGCTGGTGAAGGCTGGCGGGGATATCGAGAGTGAGACGCTTCACCGTCTCGACCTCCTGGGCTTTCACCCAGGCGTCAGCGTCCGTGACCGGCGCGGCGGGTAGTGGCTTGGTTGCGATGGATACCTTCTTGCTCATTGGCTTTCTCCTGGATTTCTTTGCAAAGGGTCAAGACCTCCTTGGCGGCAACGCCAGTGGGGTCGGTTTCTAAGACGGTTTGGCCTTGGGCGGCACTTTCGGCGAAAGCGACCCGCTGGCTCACAGAGGCGGTTAGGGTCGGGATGTCGTAGCCGCCAAGCGCCTCTGTGACATCCCTGCCGATGGCCGTATTTACGATTTTACGGTTTACAACAAAAAAGGCTTTCATGTTTTCCGCAAAACTGGAAGCCTCTTTGATGAGCTCGACGATCTCTTTGGCGGCCCAAACGTCGTAGGGCGATGGCTGCACCGGAATCAGCACGACGTTGCTGGCGAGGATAGCGGAGCGAGCCACGTCATACACCCGGGGCGGGCCATCCACGACGATATGGTCATAGTCCTGGGCAAGAAGGGGAAGTTCTTTGTGGAGGTTGGGCTTGGGTAGGCCGATGACGCGGAAGGGGGGTTGGTCTTGTCGGCTGGCGGCCCAATCGAGGGCACTGCCTTGAGGGTCTGCATCCACGACCAAAACCCGGTTGCCATCTTGGGTGAGGGCAGTGGCAAGGTGCAGCGCGAGCGTGGTCTTGCCGACGCCTCCCTTTTGGTTGAGTAAAGAAATGATCATCTACGGGTCTCCGGTTTTCTGTAGGTGCGGCAATGCGCCCAAGTGTATTCCTGTGTTTCTGTATCGTCAAGACGGTCTGGAGACTGGAAAGGATGCAAAGAGAATTGGCCTTAGGCTTCGCCCTGGTGCTTCGAGTTCGACGAATGGGAACATCAGTTCAATCGCACCGGGCGGGGGTCATAGCTTATGGGCGTCTTGACGCCCAAGAAGGGGGTGCTATGCTGGTCTTCGGGGACGGTGCCCACCACTTGTGGTGCACCGGACGGGACTCGAACCCGCAACCTGGTCGTCAGTCAAACAACCGCTCTGTCCTGTTGAGCTACCGGCGCGAACCGCCGGTAGCAACCCCTTCGTAGGGGGTCAATGATGCCCATGCCAATGAGGGGTGGGGGTGCGATTGCTAAGCAATCGTTTCTAAGCCTTTTTTCCGCACCACGGTCAAGAGCTTCAGGCTCGCTCCGGAAGGAGATTTCTCGCCACGTTCCCACTGGCTGATGACGCCAGGGCTCACATTCAGATACCGCGCGAACACCGCTTGGCTGACCTTGCTCTTGAGGCGAATTTTACGGATGTCCTCTGCGGAGAGCTCCTCGACGGGAGTCAGGCAGAGCTCATCGAAGCGCTTCATCGTGCGCTTGTCCACCAGCCCGGCTTCCTTGAGATCGGAGACGGTCTCATGGATGCTGGCCAGAATGTCACTCCGGTATGTCTTGCTCATTGCATCTCACCTCAATTAGTGCGCCGCTCGTTACGGCTTCTTGGATCTGGCTTTCGCTGTAGCTGTCAAAGAGGGCCGCCAGTTCCTTGAAGCCCTTCAACTCATCCGTACGAATATTGTCTCTCTGGTTCTTAGAGAAGCCGTACACGAAGAATGCTCGCTCTTCGATACAGACCAGAATGATCGTTCGAAATCCACTCGACCGACCTTCATTGGGACGCGCCACCCGTTGCTTGATGACGCCTCCACCGAGGTCTGCATCAACGATTCCTTCTTCTAGCCGTCGAACGGCTTCACACAAGTCCTCGTCGGTGATCCCATTCTTTCGAGCAAACCGGGAGAAGGGCTTGTTTTTGAAGATTCTCACTTGTTTTGCTCCGTAGCTTTGGGTTCTACAACTCTATACTATCACACCTGGTGTTAGAGTTCCATGTTTTTGGGTCTCACTTGAGAAAAACGGCCCGTGAGGGCCGTCGCCTGATTACCGGCGGTTCAA
>NZ_JBJPHU010000121.1:0-20167 GCF_052939515.1 Phormidesmis sp. 146-33 | reverse complement strand
GACTCGATCGCCCAATCGCTGCTCTAAGGGTGCATATCCCCAGTCATGCGATCGCTGATGAGGCTTGAGTTTTAGATCAAACGCCACTTCTTTAAGCAACCCAAACTGAATCAGGACGGGAAGATGATCGGAGTGTCTGAAAACAATACTGTTGAGCGAAATATTTTGGTGAATCATGCCGCGATCGTGAACATCGCTCAAAACAGGCAACAATTTTTCAAACAGATCCAAAACTTCGGCTTCTAAGAAGAGATTATTTTGAATCAGTCGATCGGTTAACCAGGCTCGATAACTAATTCCTTGCACATAGTCTCTCACCCAAAATAAGCGACGATCATGGACAATTACGACTCGAAATCGAGGAATTTGAGGGTGCTGCAATTGTGTTAAAACACTCACCTTTTGCTGAAATTGCTCTCTTAAATCATCTAAATTTGTCGCTCTAGTTGGAATGAATTCCTCCAAAACACAGCGCTCATTCAAGCGTTTTTGATCTTCTGCAATATAGGCCCAACCGTACTCTCCCTGCCCCAGTATCCCTGTAATTTTGTAACGGTTGTGCAAAAGCGTCCCGATTGGAATTGGAGATTGCATAGCAGACAAGTTAAACTATTCGCCTCAAAAAAACTAACCTTCAATTGAGTCGATCGCCCAAAAAGTTTGACCAGATAAACGATTCAAACAGAACTTTTGTACTAATCTAACATCGGCAATCCAATTTGAATCAGATCTCATACCAAATCAATTTTCAGGGGTAACCGATCCTTGACCTCCCCCAACTCCTTACTAAGGCGGGCAGCTAGAAAATTCCACTTTTGTAAGGTAGGGCTAATTTATTTGTGAGATGCAAAAGGCGAGGAATATCGAGATCAAGTTGACGTAGATTTAGAATTTTGGCGTTGCTGAATCAGGAGATGAATTGCCCCAAAGCGGCGGGAACCCCAAGGTTCAAAGTCCCCCATTTTTGGGGGATTTAGGGGGCGAACAGATGGACACTTCCCACAGAGTCATCCCTCCAATCAGCAACGCCAGAACGATTTGCACGATCGGAAAGCAACGTTTCTCAGTGGCTTAAATAGCAATGACAATCCGGTTTCTCGATCAGAGACTCGACGAGAGAATTTAAAGCAACGGCTGCTAACAATCCACCCCCGATCGTGCCTTCGATCGTCACATACGGCAGGTCTAGCTGCATCAATCGTCGCTTGGCGGCTGGGGCATGACTAAATCCGATCGGCATTCCAATTATCAAAGCGGGTGCAACCGTTCCCTGACGAATCGCCTCACACACCGCCAACAAAACAGACGGCGCATATCCAATCACCAAAATACATCCGTGGGGAATCTGCTGTAGTCGCTGTTGCCAATTGGCTTGATGCCGAAAAGCTTGTTCTGCTTGAGTGACATCGTTGATGTGAGGGTCATCAATCAGCATTTTTGTGACGCAGTTTAGATGAGCGAGACGAGTCTGATCTAAAGCCGCCGTCACGGTGGGAATGTCGGTCACGATCGTACATCCCTGTTTCATTGCGTTACGAGCCGCCGCGATCGCCCCTTGACTGACTTTCACAAACGGCACCAGACTCAGATCTCCACAGGCGAGAACCAGTTTTGACAGCAAATCGACTTCAATTTCGGAGCGATCGCTTAAGTCTGGTAGCAATCGCTGTAGTGATTCTTCAAATGATTCTGGGTGATGATCGACTGCGATATCTAATCCTCTCCACAGCGTTTCTAATTCTGTTTGGGTCTTTGCTTCCAAATGTTTCAATTGAGCGATCGCTTCGGCTTGGACGATCTGACACTGGCGATCGCGTCCCAGTAATCCTTCTAATGCGGCTGCGGTTTGTCTAAGATGAGTCATTTGCTGAATCACCGATCGATACTGTTGTTGAAGTTGTCCAAGCAAGGCAGTCTGTTCTGATTCGGGTTCGGCTTCTAGCAGCTTGTGAATGTGGGAAAGCTGAAATCCCTGCTGTTTGAGGGTGACAATTCGCTGCAAACGCTGCACGTCTTTTTCGGTGTAGAGCCGATAGTTTCCGGGCGATCGTTCGGGTTGAGGAAGCAATCCCAATTGATGATAATGACGCACCATGCGAGGAGATACGTCGCCGCCGACGGTTTGAGTGAGTTGTTTGATGGTCAGCATGGGAGGGAGGAGGGAGGAGAGAGGAGAGAGGAGAGAGGAGGGAGGAGGGAGGAATTTGTAGCGTTTGCTTGACCTTAACACTGATGTCAATGTTTAGAGTGAGGGAGTTCTCTTGGCGATCGCTCCTTATGCAATCTGTTCGTTTTCCTCAATTTGCTAAAGATCATCCCGATGCGATCGCGGCTCTGACTTGTGGGTTTCTGGTTCTCTTGGGCTGGGCGGCGTTGAATGTAGGCTGGCTGAGTGTGGGACTGTTGATTCTTCCGGCGGCTTATGTGATTGGGGGCTATGACAGCGCTCGTGAAGGACTGACGACTCTGTTTGCAGAGAGAGAACTGGATGTCGATTTGTTGATGATTGTGGCGGCGCTCGGTGCAGCAGGATTGGGACTCTGGCGGCGAGAATATTATCTGATTGTCGATGGAGCCGTTCTGATTTTGATTTTTGCGATTAGTGGAGCGCTCGAAGGGTATGCAATGCAGCGCACCGATCGCAGTATTCGCAGCTTGATGAGTCTGACTTCTGATAGGGCACGAGTCTTGCAGAATGGACAAGAACAACTGATCTTAATTCGAGAATTGCAGGTGGGCGATCGGCTGCTTGTCAAACCAGGAGAATTGATTCCGACCGATGCTCTGATTATCGAGGGAAACAGTTTAATCAACCAGGCAGCAATCACAGGCGAATCACTTCCCGTTGAAAAAAATGTAGGTGACGAAGTATTTGCGGGAACGCTAAACGGAACGGGAGCCTTAATGCTCAAAGTCCACCAACCGCCCGAAAGTAGTCTGATTCAGCGCGTGATCCGGCTCGTCGAACAGGCCCAAACCGAAACGCCTCCGTCACAGCAGTTTATCGAGCGATTTGAACGTAGTTACGCCAAAGTGATTGTCGTGACAGGAATCTTACTCGCCCTTCTGCCTCCATTTTTCTGGGGCTGGACTTGGGAAACCACGATCTACAGAGCCTTAATCTTCCTCGTCGTCGCGTCTCCCTGTGCATTGATGGCAGCAATCATGCCGACGCTGTTATCAGGAATCGCCAACGGTGCGAGACAGGGAATCTTATTCAAAAATGGCGCTCAATTGGAGATGTTGGGCAAAGTGCGGGCGATCGCTTTCGACAAAACAGGCACCCTCACAACCGGAAAGCCCAGCGTTGTCAAAATCATCGCGGCTCCAGGCTATTCTGAAACTCAAGTTCTGGAAGTCGCCTCGGCGTTAGAAGCTTATTCAGAACATCCGATCGCTCAAGCAATTTGCACCCATCTTCCCTCCAATTTGTTAGCAACGGACGTACAAGCGCTTCCCGGTCAAGGAGTTTTGGGATTAGTGCAGCGACAGCCATCTCTCGTGGGCAAAGCTAGTTTGATTTCTCAAGTGCCACCCCAATTCTCACAACTAAGCGACCAGCTAGAAGCCCAAGGCAACACTGTCGTTTGGGTCGCTCAATCTGAGAAAGTTTTGGGACTGATTGCGTTAGCCGATACGATCCGACCGGAGGCGATAGGAGCGATCGCTCACCTGAGAAAATTGGGCATCGAACAGATAATTTTGCTCACGGGCGACAATGCACGCAGCGCTGATCGGGTTGCTCAAATGCTAGGAATCGACCAGGTTTACGCAGACTTATTGCCAGAAGACAAACTACATCTGATGAAGCGTCTACAGCGTCAATACAAAACGGTGGCAATGGTAGGCGATGGAATCAACGACGCACCCGCTCTCGCCCAAGCGTCTGTCGGCATTGCGATGGGAATTGTCGGCAGCGATGTGGCCCTCGAAACGGCGGATGTCGTCTTGATGGCAGACCGTTTAGAAAAAATTGGCAGCGCGATCGCTCTGGGCCGCAGATCTCAAGTCATTGTCAAACAAAACATCACCTTTGCGCTCACCTTTATTGTTCTTTTGCTAATTGCCAATTTTGCAGGTGGCATTACCCTCCCTTTGGGCGTAGTGGGTCATGAAGGCTCGACCGTTCTAGTTACATTAAGTGGCCTGCGGTTGTTGAGAAATGGTTAATAAACTTTAATTAACCGGAGTTCGATAAAATCCTCTATGACCATTCCGAAATGCCTTTAACCTCTCAATAAATTAACGTCAGTTCGATGAGAAGGACTCGCTTCGTTTGAGTCGGCTTCAGCCCCCTAAATCCCCCAAATTGGGGGACTTTGACCAAGAAAAAATTCCAGAGTTCAAAGAAATTATGCTGATTCAAAGTCCCTCAGAATGGGGGATTTAGGGGGCGAAGCGCTCAATAACAAAGCGAAAAAACTCCATCGAATTCACGTTAAATTAAGTATTCTATTTGAGTTGTGAGAATTCGGTGGTTAGTCTTTGACCGTAAACTAGTCCCTAAGAACTAATCATTAAGAACCCGCTATTTCAAACATCCTATCTGAGAACCGTTGTTTCAATTTAACTTTACGCGCCACGGCTCGACGACTTTACCTGTAATCCTCTTCCTACATGGGTTTCTTGGAAGTAGTGAAGAGTTTGCCGATATTGTTCCTCAGTTCGATCGCTTCTGTTGTCTGTGTCTTGATCTGCCCGGACATGGCAAAACTCAGGTGGTTGGCGACTATTCACTATCTACTACGGCACAGGCAATCGTAGACTTGCTCACTCAACTCGACATTCCCCAGGCTATTCTCGTAGGGTATTCTCTGGGCGGACGGTTAGCATTGTCTTTAGCGTTGCAGTTTCCCGATCGCTTTCCCAAAACAATTCTCGAATCAGCCTCTCCCGGATTAAAAACAGAGACCGAACGCGCCCTTAGAAGAGAACACGATGACCAACTGAGCGATCGCATAACGTCTAATTTCCCAGAATTTCTCACCGAATGGTACGATCAGCCGCTTTTTCGATCGCTCAAACAGCACCCAAATTTTGCTGCCTTTTATGAACATAGATTAAAAAATAATCCCATTGAACTAGCGAAATCACTGCGAAACTTAAGTACAGGTCGTCAGCCCAGCTTTTGGGGCAAATTGGCACACTACAAGCAGCCGTTACTATTGATGGTGGGAGCGCACGATCGCAAATTTGTCTCCATCAATCAAGAAATCGCCGCCCGCTGCCCAACTGCCCAACTTGAAATTCTTGTCAACACTGGCCACAACCTTCACCTCGAAAACCCGCAAGCCTTTACAATGCACATCAGCGATTTTTTGCGATCGACTCGCTAGATACACCAAACGATTCGTTGTTTCCTGATCAGAAAGTTCTGGCTTGTAAAAAGGTGATCGATGAGAGCGTCAGATCAGAAAGCACTATTTTTAGAACAAGTGTACTATTAAAAGAGCTTTCTTCACGGCGCTTTTTTCTCGACCTTTGGGAATTCTGACTCCATCTTTCAGCACTTTCTCAAACATCCTCAAAAAAGCTGACTCAGCACACCCCTGCGTAAGGAAGAAAAAACATGCGATCGCTCTCCCTTCTTAAAGCAATCACCTGTCACCCCCTGCTTATCGGATTTGTCTCAACGCTGATCCCGATCGTGCTGATTTCTCCTGGTTTTGGTCGTCCGGTCGCCCTTCCACCCTCTAGTTTTCTTCAGTCTGCCGTCTCTGAGCCGGGAGAATATACGCAAGAGCAGATTCGTTATTTTATGGAAGTTGCAATGGGCGCAGAATATTCCAATATTAACGGGGCTAAAATTCGTAAATGGCAAGAAGATTTGAGAATTAAAGTACTCGGAACGCCAACGAATGCAGATTTAGAAACGCTAAACACGGTTATCAACGAAATCAATGAGTTAACGGCTGGAAACGTACGGTTACAATTAGTCACCCAAAACCCCAACGTCACAATTCACTTTGCTCCAGAATGGAAATTTAAACAGCTTGAGGTAAACTATCAGCCTGTAAATTATGGCTACATTTGGACGCAGTGGAATAACGACACGATTACGAACGCCAACATTCTGATTACCAGCAAGCAAGTCACCCAAAAAGAGCGATCGCATCTAATTCGCGAAGAGTTAACGCAATCATTGGGATTGATGCAAGACTCTAACCGCTATGCAGACAGCATGTTTTATCAACCCTGGACGGATGTGACTCAATATTCAAGTCTCGATCGGGCGCTGATCAAGATGCTGTACAGTCCTCAAATTCGTCCCGGTATGAACCAAGCTCAGGTGATCGACGTTCTCAATTCACTTCAAGCACAAACCCCATCAACCCAGTGTGACTCCAAACAGGTTGCTTTAGACTTTGGAAACCCAACCTGTGCAAAGCGTTAGAGACTGTCAGCAAGTAGCTTGTCGGTTGGAGCGCAGTGACATCCCCATCGTGCGAGTGGCCTGCTGAAGGGGATGTTAGACCTCTCTAAAGAACTTGGCCTGTTGAAATAGCTGTTCACGATCGAGCTATCAATGAACATGCTGTTTGTCCACTCATCCCAAAACGATCGCACTGGCTGCCCGATCGCCTCACCCCCAGCCCCACGATCGCATGATTCAATCCATCGTTTCTACGGTTTAGAAGAACGATCGCCCTGTCTGCCACCAAATATACAGACTCGCTGACAAGAATCGAAAAACTTTTGGTCATCCGTCGGGCAAGCGACCCCAATCCCTTAAAATGACGTATCGGGGAAATGCTGAAGTAAGTAAAGTTATGAGTAATGAGTTTTGACTTGGGCCACCCTGCCAAATCAGACCCAAACACTCAAAGCTGAGAACTCAAAACTCTCTCCCCTTGCCCTTCTCTACTCCATCCCCTTTAACTTTATGCCCAAGGTTCTTGTTTCTGATCCGATTGATCAAGTCGGGATCGATATTCTCTCTCAGGTCGCTCAGGTCGATGTCAAAACAGATCTCACTCGCGAACAATTAGTCGAAATTATTTCAGAATACGACGCGCTGATGATTCGTTCTGGAACTCGTGTCACCCAGGAAGTGATCGAAGCGGGCACCCTCCTCAAAATTATCGGACGCGCAGGGGTGGGAGTCGATAACGTCGATGTCACCGCCGCTACTCGCAAAGGCATTGTCGTCGTCAACTCACCCGAAGGCAACACGATCGCCGCCGCCGAGCACACGATCGCCATGATGATGGCTCTGTCTCGCTACATTCCTCAAGCCAACGAACTTCTCAAAGGTGGCAAATGGGATCGCAAAAACTACACGGGCGTTGAAGTTTATAAAAAAACGTTGGGTGTGGTTGGCTTGGGCAAAATTGGCGCTCACGTTGCCACAGTGGCCAGAGCGATGGGCATGAAGCTATTAGCGTTTGACCCCTTTATCTCTAACGAACGCGCCGATCAACTAGGCTGTCACCTGGTCGATTTGGATGTGCTGTTTCAAGAGGCAGACTACATCACGCTACACATTCCCAAAACCTCGGAGACGGCAAATCTGATCAATGCGGATGCGATCGCCAAGATGAAGCCCACCGCCCGGATCATCAACTGTGCCAGAGGCGGGATCATTGACGAAGCAGCCTTAGCCGACGCGCTCAAAGCAGGCCAAATTGCCGGAGCCGCGATCGACGTATTTGAGTCCGAACCGCTCGGTGAGTCGCCCCTCAAAGCGCTAGGTAAAGAAATCGTTCTCACGCCGCACCTGGGAGCCTCGACCGAAGAAGCTCAGGTGAATGTGGCGATCGATGTCGCCGAACAGATTCGCGATGTCTTATTGGGGCTGCCTGCACGATCGGCGGTCAACATTCCTGGCCTGCGTCCCGATGTGTTGGAGCAGCTAAAGCCCTACCTACAGCTTGCCGAAACCCTGGGAAATCTAGTCGGACAACTGGCAGGCGGACGCATCGAATCCCTCAACATTGGCTTGCGGGGAGAATTGGCAACCAATCAAAGTCAACCGATCGTCGTCGCGGCCCTCAAAGGATTGTTGTCTCACGCTCTTCAAGAACGGGTCAACTACGTCAACGCCAGCATCGAAGCCAAAGAACGGGGCATTCGGGTGATCGAGACTCGTGACGCTTCGGTTAAGGACTACGCGGGATCGCTACATCTCTCAGCCAAAGGCGCACTGGGCGAACATTCTGTCACGGGTGCCCTACTGGGAGATAACGAAATCCGCGTTACCAGCGTCGATGATTTCCCGGTCAATGTCCCCCCCAATCGCTATATGCTGTTTACCCTGCACCGCGATGTCCCCGGCATCATTGGCAAAATTGGCTCCCTGCTGGGCAGCTTTAACGTCAACATTGCCAGTATGCAAGTCGGACGCAAAATTGTGCGCGGCGATGCGGTTATGGTCTTGAGCATTGACGACCCCCTACCAGAGGACGTTTTGAATGAGATCAAGAAGGTGTCTGGGATTCGGGATGCGTATACGGTGACGCTTTAGAGGGATGAGGGATGAAAAGGGATGAAGGATGAGGGATGAGGGATGAAAAAGGAGGATTCTGATAGTAATGTGAGAACGTAGGTTATTCCAAACCCTTCAACATTCCTCGCGATGGGGATTTGAGGATGGATTGGTTAGCAACAAAGTACACTGTGCGATATCACGAGCAGCAGAATGGATTCACTGTCAAACTTCTTCTTAAATTTCTTCTTAAATAAGGGAGATTCTGAAGTTCAAGAAGTGGAAATAGGCACACCCTGGATTCACTGCCAAACTTCATCCCTCATCCCTCCTCGCGAAGCGGAACAAAGTTCTCCCTCATCCCCGTAACTCATGGCAAATAGCTGGTGGGAAATTCAAATATTTTGTGACACTGCGCTCGATGAGGTGGTGTTTTGGCGACTCGAAAAGTTTGGCTGTCGGGGGACTTCGAGCCAGGTAAAGGGGTCGTCTTGTCTTGTGTCTGCCTATTTGCCCCAGCAGCAAGCGGGTTTGTTGGATTTGTCGGCGCTGTCGTTGTTGATTCGGCAGGATGCGCTCTGTGTCGAGTCTTCGCCGCCCGTGGTGCAGTGGCATCTGATTGACGAAGAGGATTGGGCGAGTAGCTGGAAGGTCTATTGGCAACCGCAAGAAGTGGGCGATCGCTTCCTGATTAACCCCGCCTGGATTCCTGAACCAGAGAAGACCGATCGCTTGATTCTCACACTAGAACCCGGTGTCGCCTTTGGAACGGGCGATCATGCTACGACGCAACTCTGTCTCGAAGCGTTGGAAATGCGCTTTAGCGACAATCCGCAGAATATTACAATTGCCGATGTAGGGTGCGGGTCAGGCATTCTCTCAGTTGGGGCGATTTTGCTAGGAGCCGCTCAAGCTTATGCGGTTGATACCGATCCGTTGGCAGTCAGAGCCACGCGAGAAAATATTGAACTGAATCATATCGACCCCGATCGCTTAACCGTCGGTGAGGGCAGCGTAGACCAGTTAGAGAAGATGATCAAAGAACCTGTAGACGGTCTGGTGTGCAATATTTTGGCTGAAGTGATTATCGATTTGATTCCTCAATGGAAGCCGATCGTCAAACTTACCACCTGGGGCATTTTGAGTGGCATTTTGCTAGAGCAAGCCAAACCCGTCGCAGACACCCTCGAAGAAAACGGCTGGATCGTCGCAGCCCTCTGGAAACGTGGCGATTGGTGCTGTCTGAATATTCGCCGATCGTAAGGACAATTCCCATTCATATGGATATTCTCGTTTTCATTCTCAAGGTTTTGGGTTTGTCCTTGGGCATTTCTCTATTAATCAAATACGCCGGCCCCCTGGCGGCGATCTCTTCGAGTTACCCGCAAGGGGTCGCTCCCACAACCCCAACCGTTCTCGCCCTCATTCTTTCGCCCTCCCTCCTTCTCCTGTGCCTTCTCCTGATCCGACAACAGCGCGCCGATTAAGGAACGCGAGTTTATTAACCTGAAATTCTCTAAATATGCTTGGTCAGTTGATTTTGGCTTCGTTTTAATGGGTTGCAGCCCCCTAAATCCCCCAAATTTGGGGGACTTTGAAGCTCGAACCCGTTTTGAATTCCAGAATTTTTTGATCTCAAAGTCCCCCAGAATGGGGGATTTAGGGGGCGAAGTCGCTTGGCAATAAACAGATCTTATTTAATTCGTGATCCTAAGCAGCATGTCACGAATGAGATAGAGACTGACACACCTGAACCAATAGAGCCAACGCCTTCATCCCTCCTCCCTCCTCCCTTCCACCAAGCAGCCAGTTGAATATCTGTCATAAGGAGGATTGTGAATGAGTGGAATTTCCCGGATTATGTTTGGTGTGAGGAGTTAGCGAATTAGAAAAGCCCTTGGAGTCGAAACACGGCCAGACGTCCAGGGGCTTTTCTGCGTCCGGAGCGATCGAGATTGCGTCCAGTGTTAGGATCAATGACTCATCATTTCGGATGTCCAAGGTGCCGACATGTCCAAGTTGCGCGAGATTCAACTGCCGACTTCGCTCAAAGATCATTTAGTGCAGGGGCATCCCTGGGTTTATCGCAATCATGTGCCGCCGAGTCTTCGATTACCATCGGGGAGTTGGGCCAAGGTCAGGTGTGGTGGCTGGTCGGGCTTTGGGCTGTGGGATGAAAGTGGCTCGATCGCCCTGAGAATTTTTTCTGAACAGCAGCTTCCAGATGCAAAATGGCTCCGTCAACAGGTGCAGGCGGCCTGGGAATTGCGATCGCCCCTTCGCGCCAGAGGTTGTACGGCGTATCGGTGGCTATTTGGCGAAGGCGATGGACTACCGGGCATGACGGTCGATCTGTACGGCGATTTTGCGGTGATTCAGACTTACATGGAGGGGGCGGCGGTCTTGCTGGATTGGCTGGTAGACGCGCTAAAAGCCATTCATCCGCTCAAGGGAATTTTGCTGCGATCGCGTCCCAACGAGCTTCGAGAAGGCGACGAAAAAACTCAGCTTTTGTGGGGCAAACCCGCTCCCAGTTCGCTCGTCGTTCAAGAACACGGACTGTTGTTTGAAGTGGACTTGCAGACGGGGCAAAAGACGGGATTGTTTTTAGACCATCGTGAAAATCGGCGGTTTGTGGAAGGGTTGAGTGACGATCGTACGGTTCTCAATTGTTTTGCTTACACGGGGGCTTTTTCGCTCTATGCGCTGCGCGGAAATGCTCGTCATGTCACCAGTGTAGACATTGGCAAAGGATTGAGCGCCGCTGCTGAGAAGAACGTTTTGTTAAATGATTTGGATGCTAAAAAACATACCTTTGTGACCGCAGACTGCTTCAAATTATTGGACGACTACAGCCAAGAAAAGCGTCTGTTTGATCTAATTATTCTCGATCCGCCCAGCTTTGCCAAAAGTAAACAAAATCGCTATGCTGCCTTACGCGGTTACACAAAATTGAATGCGATGGCGCTGCGTTGTGTGTCTCCCGGTGGGCTACTTGTGACGGCAAGCTGCACCAGTCAAGTCAGCCCCGAAGCCTTTAAGGAGGTGATCGCCGCCGCAGGCGCAAATTCGGGAAAACGCATTCAAATTATTCATGAAGTCGGACATGCGATCGACCATCCGGTTCCCGCACAGTTTCCAGAGGGGCGATATCTCAAGTTTGTGGTGGGCAGAGTCAGGAGTCGGGGATGAAGGAGAACTTCCTCAAAGTCCCTCACTGGTGGGGGATTTAGGGGGCTGCCCGGACTAATAACCGCAGCGAATAATCTCATCAAATTCACGTCACTGCACAATCAATTTAACGCTGAAGTATCCGCAACAATCGCTGAACTTGAATTTCCCAAGTCCAATTTTGCATAAACTGGGCGGCTGCGTTACCTCGACGGGTGGCTTCTGAGCGGTTGTTGTATATGGCTTCCAACGTCTCGACTACTTCTTCGACATCAGACTCGCCCCAGCCCTGGGTGCCTCGATATTGCTCGTTTCCCGATACGTTTTTCTGCGTCCGTAAGGGGTAACCGCGATCGTCTCCAATCAGATCCAAATGTCCCGTATTCATCGAGAGAATGGTAGGAATTCCACAGGCAAGACTTTCCATTGCAACCAGGTTGGTGCCGCCTTCTGCGCGGTTGGTAAATATCGCGACATCGGCTTCTCTTAAGATTCTTGGAGCTACGTGATTGGGAATCAATCCTACGTCTAGAATTGCGTTTTCAGGAATTCCATTTTCGATTAGCCAGGGTGTAATTTGTAGATGTCCCTGAGCGTTTACTTTCGGGAGTTTACGAATATGTCCAGCGCGTTCCAAACCGACCATCGTTCGTGCCCAATGGTTGTGCCATGCAGTGATCAACAGCGCTTCTGGGTGACGGGCCTGAAAGATTCGGAAGGCGGCAATGATGATGTCTTGTCCTTTGCGATATTCCAGTTTGCCGCCAGAAAAGATAACGAAACGATTGGTCAACATTCCTGATTTTGGCATGGGATGAAAAAGGCTGGAATCAATACCCTGCTGAACCGTTTCGACCGTCAAGCCGTAGCTTTTGAGAACGTCCGCATTCCAGGTAGAACCAGTGATCAGGCGATCGTACCGTTTTCCTCGTTCCAAAGCCTGTTTGTCAAAAAACGTATCTTCTGAAAAAATCACACCAATGTTATACTTCCCATTCACACGCCTATCTTCTTGACTGATTGCAAAATGATTGCCTGTTGCTTTAAGAATCAGTAAGTCAGCTTGTAGAATTCTATCTGGATGTTGATGTAAAACCTGTTGTAGCTGCTGTTGAAACTTCATGAAGGGTAGGAGGCGCGATCGTACGATCGGATTTAACTCCTGGGGAAGTGGCATTAATGGAATCGGTTCCACATCAGCAGTTTTTAATAATTGGATTGCTAGATTTAATCCATAAACACCCCAACCGAGATTACCGCCAATCGGAAAATTGATTCCAACTAGAAATGGCTTTTGAGATGAAAATGAAATACTAGAATTATTGTTTTGAATCAGTTGCGTCAATTCTTTTTTAATACTTGCGATCACACCAGACCAATCCCGCGATCGCACTTGCCGAAACAGCCGAGCCGTTGGATACCAGGGACTATCCGCTCGATCGAGCAGCCAACGCCAATCGGGAACCGTGCATAATAAAATCCAGACAGGTTTGCCCATTGCGCCCGCTAAATGAGCGACTGCCGTATCGACGCTAATCACCAAATCGAGTAGGGCGATCGCTGCCGCCGTATCTGCAAAATCGCCTAACTGATCTTCTAAATCATGCAGACCTGTAACTTTGTACTGTTCTTGAAACTGCTGTAATTCTGCGGATTTACCCTTTTGTAAACTATAAAACTCAACGCCTTCCAGAGCGAAAAGAGGTAAAAGATCGGTGAGCTTGGCCGAGCGATCGACATCGTTGCCATTTTTAGGATTGCCTGCCCAAACGAACCCAACTTTAAGCGAGGTGCGGGGTGTCGAAGCCGAAAAGGGAGTGGACAGATAGGGAATGGGCGCGGGAATTGTCTCTAAAGTCGTGCCGAGAAGATGGGGCAAACTCAACAACGGAACGTAACAATCAAACTCAGGTACAGACTCGCCTTCAGCAATCAAGCGATCGATGCCAGGAGCCGTTTTTAGCAAGCGAAACAGGGGAGGAGGACAGCCAAACAGCACCCGCCCGCCTCGTTGTTTTACCAGTGGCGTATAGCGAATAAACTGAATCGTGTCGCCCAACCCTTGTTCGGGGTGCAGCAAAATCGTTTTGCCTGTGAGATCGGAGCCATCCCACTGCGGCTGAGAAAATTTGGGCAACGGCAGATCTCCCCCGACCCAGCGCGACTCATATTCCCGAAAACCCTGACGCAAATCGCCCTGCAACAACAAAATAAAACTGTAGTTAAATCGCACTTTTGGATAGTCGGGCCGCAGTCGCAACGCTTGCTGATAGCTGTCTGTCGCCGCCTGAAAGTTGCCTTGCTGATAGAGTGTTGTTCCTAAATTTTGATAAGCTTCGGGGAAGTTTGGATCAAGCGCGATCGCTCTTTTCAAACACCTCACAGCCTCATCCAATCGCCCCGATCGTCGATACGCATCCCCCAAACTATTGTGCGTCAAGGCATGATCCGGTTTGAGCGCCAGCGCTTTCTGAAAGGCCGCGATCGCTTCCTCTACCTGCTCCAAATTCTGCAAACAAGCGCCTAAGTTGTGAATGGCTTGTCGATGGTCAGGTTTGAGCTTGAGAACGGTTTGATAACACGCGATCGCAGCTTCATCATTACCCTGTGACTGATAAGCATTACCCAAATTGTAGTGACTTTGGTAGAAGCTTGAATCTAACTTGATCGACTGTTGGTAATGAGCGATCGCTGGTTCATACTGCTCTAGTTTTGAGAATGCCGTCCCAATGTTGTAGTGAGCAGAAGCGTTATCTGGATTGAGCGCGAGGACTGTGTTGTAGTAGGCGATCGCTTGTTCAAATTGATGCGTCTGACAATACAGCATTCCCAACAGTTCTAACGCCTCTAACTGGTCAGGAAACTGCTGCAAAATTTGCTGACAAATCTGCTCAACCGTCTCCCAGTCACCTGCTTGAAACGCCTGCTGGGCTGCATGAATTGGTGGATTAGGAACATCTACTGCCATTGTCAACGAATGAAACAACATTTCCAGGGATGCTATTCAGCTACGCCTTTTACTATTGTGCGTCGAGGCAGGTTTTTTAGATCAGCCATTTGTACCTAACGTAGCTTCTTTGCAAGCCAGATTCATCCTCGATTTGCGTGGAGAACTTGCACATACCGGGCACCTACTTTCTTGAATTGACGTTACGTTGACTAAGCATGAATACCTGGCGATTGAAATCGCTGCTATCAGAACAAAGTCTACCTCCGTGGACTAACGGTTAAAATCGCCTCTTTAGTGTGCGAAGGCACACTTTGCTCTTGTAGCCCCGACTTTTGTCGGAGGGCATCTATGATTCGTGCAGGAAGTCTAATGTGTTTGAGAATGAGTTGAGACAAGCCGCATATGCCATCACTAGAACTTCCATCGCCTCATCAGTTCGCCAGTCTCCGTCTGGAAAATCAAATAGCTCCTCTACATGCAGTACAGGCAAGGTTACTTTTTGCTGTTCAACACTGAGTCCGAAAAATGCTGTAAGCATCTGCAAATTTTCGTTAAGTTTGGATGGCATGAAGCTGATAAATTGGTCGGTAATGTTCAAATTATTCGCTCTTAATATTTCAACGTATTAATTCTCAACCCTTGCTAGGTTCCATAACGAAGCCGCATAAGCTCTAAAACTAGAAAGTGTTTCAGATTGCTTCGATAGGCTTTCTGAGAGTTGGGCGTGAGCGATCGAGCGTTGAAAAACTCATCAATGCGTGAAGTTCTCAGATCTACTGAAGTAGCAACTTTGTGAACTGGTGGCTCTGTGCCTTGGAGTTCAATAAAAACGGGGTCTGGGACGAGTTGGCGCCGCATCTTGATGTTGTCCGTGAGCGTAATCCCTAATCTACTACCATACAACGCCTTGAGTGTCCTTAAAATGCAGCTTAAAATGCAGCGAACGGTGGCAGGAGACAACACGGGCTTGCCGTTTTCTACCCCCAACAAATGCGCCTTAAACTGAGCGACTTGGAGAGGTGTGACCGATCATGAAAAAACTTTCATAGTTCATTCATTGTGCATTCATGCCCAACCCCGAAAGTAGAGCGTGTAAGGCAAAGGCAACCAAACCTTACAACACACCCTAACTCTTTCTTCAACTCGGAGGTTTTCATTATGAAGCGCGTTCTTCTTGCTACTCTATCGATTTTGGCTCTGTCTAGTTTTGTGGCTCCTGCAAAAGTTGCAGCGGAAGCACCGATTGAACAAAAACCCGCGGTTGCCTCGCAGTTCCCCAAAGGGGTAAACGTTTCTTCTACCAATCGCCCGACTTCGTTGCAATTCTCGCCCAATGCCTTAGTTAACTCAGCATATCGTGGTAGCTACATCAATCAAGGCATTCCCAGTTATGCCCAACTGCATCATGCTTATGTGAGTGGACAAGTGACGGCTGAGGATTTGGTGAGAGTCGCTATTGCACAAGGACAACTTTCGCCAGAAACGCTCTCGGATACTGGCTACATCCGCACGGTAGATGCAAAGTTGGGATCGCTCAGCCAGTAGTCAAGGACACGATAGGTTGGTAGAGATAGCTTATAGAATTATCTCTACTGATTTCGGCTGCAACGTTCTCAATGGAGTGTTTTATGCAGATTGAAGATGTCGCAGGATTGATTCATCCCCTGATTGTGATCGCATTGGTATTTCCAATGATTGGGATTGTGACGAACTATGCTTGGCAGACTCGGCAGCGTCGTCTTGGTACGGATAAAAGCAGTAAGAATAAGATTGCTCCGGGTGTTGGTGCAGAACATCTTCGGTTGGGACGGCTGCTAAGTAATGCAGTCGTGATGGTTTCGCTGGTTGGCTTGGCACACCCGATCGTGTTCAAAATGATTGCGAGTAATGCTTGGGGACAAGCGCCACTTCGAGTCGTGTTTGTTGGACTCGTGTTTGGGTTGACTATCGCAACGCTAGCAGGTCTAAATCGAGCCAGCAATCGGCTCTGGAGGGCTGTCTTCGCAACTTTGACGGGAATGGGAATTATTTTGCTCGGCTCACAACCCGAAGTGTTTCGCCGTGAATTTGAGTGGTATGTGTCTCATTACTACTATGGTGTGGCGGTTTCTTTGTTGATGATTTTTTCGCTTGCAATCGTTCCAGACATCTATCGCGATCGCAAAAACCGCTGGCGCAATGTTCACATCATTCTTAGTTGTCTTGCACTGTTACTGTTCATTGGGCAAGGGTTTACTGGATCGCGTGACCTGTTAGAGATTCCGTTGAGTTGGCAAAAACTGCACATTCAAGCGTGCGACTTCCAAAAGCTGACTTGTCCATAAGGTTCAGAGTCCTTTGAAGCCTGTTTCGTTTTCAATCGTCTGCACGATCGAGGCTGATTTTGGAACGGTTCGTGATCTCTGATGCCCGGTCGCAACTTGACTCAGCCCGATTCCCACTAAAACAATGCTGCCTCCAATGTAGTGTGCCATTGTCGGAGTCTCGCCCAAAATCAAATAGGCAAAGGCAACACCCGCGATCGGCGTAAATGAACTAATCAATGATGCTCTTGAAACTGTAGAGCCTTGCAATCCTAAAAGCCAAAACGACTGACCGAGCACAACAATCACGGTTCCATAAACCAGCATCCACTTCCACAGAAACGGCGCAAACACATCCATGAAATGGTGATGACCATAGAGCAGGAGAGCAAGCAAAAAGAAAACAACTGTCCCGAATGCGGTGCGAACAATGCTATAGAGTCCAATCGGAATTTGAGTCAGTCTCGTTTTAGAAATTACCGTCGAAACCGCTATCGCGATCGCGCCGAGTGCTGTTAACGCTTCCCCTTTTCCGAAAGTCAATCCAGCCATCTGAATCATCTCTGTGGGTGGCTGCAACAGCACAGACAGCATCACCCCGATCAAAACAACGATCGCGCTCAATTGCTCAAGGCGAGTGACCTGTTCTTTAAGCAACCAGATTGAAAGAACAAGTGCGATCGGGGGTTCTAGTCGTCCAACTAACACAACATTATTCACGGCGGTCAAAGAAAGGGCTTGAAAAATGAAAGCAGGTGCGATCGCGCCCGACAAAATCGCAACAGCAATCAATCCCGTCCATTGTTGCTGTGACAAATCCTTGAGCAATCTCAGTTGCTGTCGATGCAGTAGAACAAGTACAAACAATGCACAAATGTTACCAACAAACAGAACATTGCACAGCGAAACGGGATTTCGCCCGTCAATCAAGTGTTGCGCTCCAAGCTCGGTTACTTTTCGAGTGACAGAGTTTGCAGCCCCAAAAATTAGGACAGCAAGCCATAGATAGACCTGACCTGAAATCGTTCGTTTGAATCGATCGACGAGTTGTTTGAACATGAATTTCTTTTCATGAACTATTCATTTGCGGTTCATACCAGTCTGCGATATTCGCTTCCATAAGGCAAATCCAAACACGCAGTTCTCAAGGAGTTTTTGACATGAAGCGCGGTTTTCGTTACATTCTACTGTCCTGTCTCGTTGCGATCGTCGTTGTGAGTTGTGGAGGAAAAGCAACGACCCAAACCTCTAGCCCAATGCCTCAAAGTACAGTTGTCGCCCCAACGACACCGCAAGCTGCGACAGCAAAATCGAGTGTGATTTCATCTGGTAACTTTGTGAACGGCGAACACCCAACGCAGGGTAAAGCAGAAATTGTCAACCAAAACGGCAAGCGAATTTTGCAACTGAACGATCAGTTTAAGACTTCGACCTCTGGACCTGATCTTGTTGTAGTGCTGCATCGCTCTGCTAATGTCATCGGGGAAACAACGCCACCTGCATATCCGCTCAAAGAGGGCGATTATACGGTTCTCGCACCGTTGAAAGAATACAGTGGAGCGCAAAGCTATGAGATTCCAGAAAACCTGAACTTGGATGGCTTTCAATCGGCAGTGATTTGGTGTCGTCGCTTTAATGCGACCTTTGGATCTGCTGCCTTGAAATCTAGCAGTTAACGAATCGCTAATATTTCTAAATCCTTCCTGACCTTGATTTGAATCAAGGTTTTTTGTGTGGGTTAGGATAATCTGGAACCAATGTACAAGAGATGTTAATGCGAATGGAGTGGAATCGATGGATAACATTGTTTCACCAAAATGCTCAGCTTCTTGGTCGGAGATTTTGCCCCAAGATTGGGTTCAGGAGAGCCGATCGATTCGCGATCAAGGATTGATCGTCACGCATGATCTCCAGCCTGCTGGCGAAGTCGATGCGCCGAATGGACTTACAGAGCATCTCTTATGCCTCAGTCTCAACAGCAATGTCCGCCAGGTTACACGCATTGATGGACAGGAGTATGATGGTGCAAATCAGGTAGGAAGTACGTTTCTCATTCCTGCTCGAGCTCCTACGTTTTGTTATTGGGAATGTGAGCAAGCGGATGAAGCGATAAGTTTTTATGTCAATTCCCAACAGCTTCAGCAGATGGCAGCAGAAAATGATTGTTTGTATCCGGAGCGCACCGAGTTGCATCCCATTCTAGAGATTCAGGATCACCAATTGACGTGATCGCGACTGCTTTCCATAGCGAAATGTACAGCGATAATCTCGGTGGCAAACTCTATACCGAATCCCTCGCCAATCTATTCCTGATTCATCTGCTACGGAACTATTCGACTCAAACACCTACTCTACGATCTTACGATCGTGGCTTATCGCATCAGCAACTTCAACAAGCGATCGACTTCATGCAGGATCTTAGCGATGAACTGAGCATACAAGATGTTGCTAATCTGTTAGGCATGAGCCAATACTATTTCTGTCGGCTGTTCAAGCAATCACTAGGAACATCTCCGTATCAATATGTGCTGCAACAGCGAGTCGAGTTTGCCAAGCGATTATTAAAGCAACAGGATAAACCGATCGCCCAAATTGCCCTAGAATGTGGTTTCACTAGTCAAAGCCAGATGACGCAGCATTTTCGCAAGACCGTAGGCACAACGCCGAGAGCATACCGCAGAAACTAAGAACTACTGTTCGGTAAATCCACCGTCGATCGGTAAGGTATGCCCAGTAATAAACGAAGCTTGATCTGAGCACAGCCAGACTACTGCGTTAGCCACCTCTTGAGGTCTGACTATGCGCCCCATCGGGATCATGTGAGCCGTTGAACTAGATGCAACCGCATTCACTCGAATTCTGCATTGAGCATAATCGATCGCAGCCGCTTTAGTGATTCCCGTAACCGCATGTTTTGTACTCACATAGATCGCATTATTGGCACACCCCGTTAAACCAAAGATCGAACTATTATTGACGACAGCGCCGCCCTGACCGTTCAGCATCTGCTCAATCTCATACTTGAGACAAATCCAAAGCCCATTCAGGTTGTGATCAATCACGCCCATCACTTCAAATTCTTCTTGTTCTGCAAGCGGAACCTGAGTTGCATTGATACAAGTATTGTTGAAAGCAGCATCAACCCTTCCAAAAGCTTTAACGGCTTGTGTCACCAGTGCTTTAACAGACTTCGCAACCGTGACATCCGTGGGCTGAAACAACACGGTTGCTCCTCTAGCTTGAATGGTAGCAATCGTACATATCCAATAGATGTATCCAGAAATTAAATTGCGTTAAAAAAAGAGGGTAAAACGAAGT
>NZ_JBJPHU010000120.1:0-20821 GCF_052939515.1 Phormidesmis sp. 146-33 | reverse complement strand
CCTCATCCCTCATCCCTCATCCCTCATCCCTCATCCCTCATCCCTCATCCCTCACTCTCTACTGAGCAAAAACTTCCCTCGATTCGGCATCCTGAGCTTGGGGTAGTAGTCGTTGTTGTTGTTGAATTTCAGCTTTGTAGCGTTCGACATCTTGTTCTAGTTCTTGAATACGGTCTTCTCGGAGGTCAAGCTCTTTGCGATTGTCCATCATCCGCTGAATCTGACTCCAGACGCTAAACACCCAGGCCATGACAGCCCCGATGCCCATCGCCAAAATTAGCTCGATCGACAAAGGTGCCTGCACCTGCACACCCTCAACCACTCGAATCACAGTAGGTTCGGTGTTTTCAATGCCAAATAAAACCAGAGCCAAGCAAATCACAAAGATCAGCAAAAAATTGATTTGTCTCATCGGGTTGATTCTCCAATTACGCGGTTCTGTGTACCAACTTTTGGGAAATGGGTCGAGCAAGAAAATGCAGTTCAATTATGCAGTAGTCTGTGATTTTGTCTTGGAATTCGTTGCAAAAACGTAAGGAGTGAGCGGTGAGGAGTGAGGAGAAATGGGTAGGGGTTTTTTAGGCTGTTTTCACAAAAGAAATGATCAAACGTCGGGTGAGCAAGGCTGACATTAAGATCGAGACGCTACGGAGTTGAATTTTAGAAACTTTTTATATAGTGAAAATCTTTTTAACTGGACTAAAAGCTGGAAATTTGCCTGGGTTTGAGAACTGCCTGGAGGTTATTCGATCGGCGGATATTCAGTACGGATGACTTCGGTGACGACGATCGTGGGGGGTTTGACATTGCGAATGATGTCGATCGTGCCTTTGATGGTGCCAGCGACGGGGACGGCAACAAAAACACCCAAAAATCCGCCGATTTGTAGACCGATGAGCAGGGCGATAAAAATCCACAGGGGGTTGAGTCCGGTAAAGTCACCCATAATTTTGGGCGCTAACAGATTGTCTCGAACTTGTTGCAAAATGATGGCGGCGATCGCCACTTGAAAGGCTAACCAGACGCTCTGAAACATCACCAAAATCGTCACAATCCCAATCCCCAAGGCGGCACCAATAAAGGGAATTAATTCGGCGATGCCAACGATTAGTGCAAACAGCAGCGTAAAAGGAACTCTCAGCGCGAGAAAGATGGGAATCAGCCCGCCTGCCATAAACAGGGCTAAAAGAATCTGACTCAAAAAGAAATTGTGAAAATTAAGCCGCAGTGACTCGCTAAAGGGAATGCCATATTTGGGCGGCAACAGGTTGATCAAACCTCGCCAGAGCCGAGCGCCATAGAGCAGCATATAGAACGCCAGCACGATGATCAAAATGGTGTCAATGATTCCAGAAACCGTCCCTAGAGCCAGTCCGAGCGCTTGAGGAGCGACTTCTTGAATTTGATTTTCGATCTGGGTACTGATGCGTCCGCCAAATCCTCTGAGGTCGATCGGCAGATTTCTCGTCTTTGCCCAAGCATCCCACGCCTCAAAATTTTGCCGACTCGCCTCTAGCCAACCTGGAATTTTTTCGAGCAGTTGGTTGACCTGGCTGATCAAAATCGGCACCAGCGTCACGCCCAAAATCCCCAAAATTGTCACCGTCGCCAGCAAAACCAACACAACGGCCCCAGTGCGACGAATGCGGGCCCGCTCAAAAAATTCGACAGGGTAATTGAGCAAAAAAGCCAAAATGGCCGAAATCACCAGCACTGTCACAGAATGCTCAAAATAGCGCAACACTTGACTAAGGAGCCACACATTGAGGGCGACGATCGGCCCACTCAAACCCAAGACCAGCAATCTGCGGAGCTGTAGCTCATCTGAACGGCGTGACATTCTTGCAAAGAGGTAAGGGGCGGAGAAACTGGAAGCATTAAAGGATTAAAGTCTGGCTTTCGCAATTCTGCACAGTTAAAGGGAGACAGTCAAAGGGAGAAGAATCTACGGAAACGAAGGCTGAGGCGGGTCGTTTCGTTTGAGATAGATTCCCCCGGCGACGAGTAGCCCAATCACAACAGCCCCAATTCCCAGCGGACTAGGCATCCAAAAGGTCGCTTCGAGATGATTCTTTTGACCTGGCTGGAGTGTCCAAATTAAGTGCTTGTCCGATCGCCGCACCTGAGTAGCCCCCACATTTCGAGCATTCCAGGGAGTTGTTAGATCAAACTCTAGTTCAATTAAAGAACCGGGACTGAGCAGCAAGGAGCCATCTGAAGATTGAACGCCGAGCGATCGTAGATCCAGGTCATAGATCAGCCGAGTTCTTTCTAAGAGAAGAAAGTTGCCTTGTTTGACCGTCAGATGAGAGTCAATTTTGGGCAGATCCACCGTTTTGGCGGAGCGTTTTTTACGGGTGTTTTTAAAGTCGGAGCTAAAAAATTCATTAAACTTTGCTTCTAATTCTTTACCGCTGCCAAACGGGATCGTCACCCAAACTTCTTGATCAGACACACGGCGAATTTTGCCCTCAACTTTGCGCGCCCGATTTTCAACATCGTTTAGCCATGCCTGCCCGGTGGTCAGCCGCTCATCGAGACGAATCTGCTGCACGATCGCTCCTCGATTAGGACTGTCAAAATTTACGCCCAAGTTGTAGCGCACACAGCCCGACAGCATCAGTGTTGAGAGCAGCACGATCCCAACGAGGCGAAACCATACCAAGACACGGATTAGAGATGACATCACAAAAGCTTTTAGGTGGAGAGTTCTAAGCAGCATGACACAGGCGGATTGATATCACCTAACATCTAACCACTAATTGCTAGACGGAGCGAGAGGCAATGGGACGATCGCTAGACTCTCTAAATCAACATCAATTTAGTCAAGTTTTTCGCGACCGGGATCTTCTGCCTCCAACTCCTCAATTCTGAGAAACTTCAAAATAACCTCAGTTCAATGGATGTTTTCCGCTGCATCTCTCAGCGAATTTATGTTAGCTCAACCACGCCAAGCCGCCTAGAATCAGTCCGATCGCGCCTAGTGCTACCCAGATAAACCGATTGTCTCTGGTGTCAACCTGACTTAAATCAACAGGTTCCGGGATGGTAAGACGGGGCTTTGAGGCAGGCTTGCGAGGCGTAGTTGGGGCAAATTTAGACACTCCCGAATTGTCAGGTGAACCGTTGTCTGGCAGTTTGGAGAGGTCAGGAATCTCGGTCAGCCATTCAGGACGGGTTCTCAACAAGGGCGCTTCGAGAATGTGGATCAGCCGTCTGGCTTGCTGACGAGTTTTGAGATCGGGGTGACGACTGATTTGACGGCAAAGATTGAGGGCTTCCGATCGCTGTCCGGCCGCTTCGTAGGCAGTGACTAACCAAATCTGCACTTCGCCTCCTAGCCGTGATCCTGACTCGACCAGGGCGCTGGCCCGTTCTAAATGCTGAACGGCTTTGCGGTAGTCGCCCCGCTCAAAGGTATTTTTGCCTGATTCATATTCAGTTTTGACCAGTTCTAAGCTCTCAGAAGTCACAGGTTTCTATCGTTTTAGGTGATCTGACTTCTGCATCCTAAAACATTCGAGCCGTTGAATTCCACACCTGCAAGGTAGACACGGACTAGCGTTAAGCCAGCAGTCCATCAAGCTTCGGTGTGGTCGATCGAGTGAGTCCTTCGTATGTAGGAATTTAGGGGCAACTGGAACTCATCGGCAAAGCGCATAATCTCATCAAATCGACGTGCTTTGAAGTTCTACTCGTCGCTCCAACTGGGGTTGCGTTTGATGACGATTTCTCGTTTATCGACCATTGTTAGCACCGTTGGCAGATCACGCGAAACTCGATCGCTCAGTTTCAACTGTCTCACCGCCTGATCAAACGTCTTGCCCTCGGTCATGGTGTAGGCAATGTCTTCGATTTCTGTCCAGGTGACGTTACTTTCGACAAAGGCTTTGGCCATGACATTTAGCAGGTTTTCCCACTTGTTGCCCTCCTCTTTAGTCATCATTGTGTGAGGAATGTTGAGCAACTGATCAAAGCAGTAATACCAGGATTTGGGCTGGCGCTTTAGCGTATTTTCGTAGAGCGTTTGGTGGTCAAGATTGCTGACGGCGCGATCGGCTTCGGTCGAAATAATGAACATGGGAGCTGAGGAGCTAGTTTTTGATCGCTGCAAAATTTCTTTTCCCATTTCCAAAAACACGCGCAGAGCAGGCACCTCAAACCCGCCGTAGCCGATCACTTTATCAGGAGGAGCCTCTGGTTTCCAGGAGAAATAAGTGCTAAACACATTTACCACCAGATCGATGACTTTGTTGCTGCTGCTGAGGTAAGGAGCAAACAACAGGGCGCGATCGAGTTGGTCAGATTTCTCTAAGGCCAACCAGGCCGCCATCGTCCCGCCCCCTGACAATCCTCCGACGACGACGCGATCGCCCAGCGTTTGAGCCTTTTGGAGCCAGGTGAGCGCAAATTGTTTGTAAACATCCGGCTCGTCTGGTAGAGGTGGCGGATTGTCTTTGCCCCAGTCGCCTGCTTTTCCATGACCTGGCAGCCGAGGAATAATCACGTTGTAGCCTGCGTTGTAGAACGTGCGCCCCATCGGTAAAAACTGGTAAGGAGCCGCCGTGAAGCCATGAAAAAACAGACAGACTTTGGGCGTGGGTGCGGAATGCATCAAAAATTGAGATCGACAGCCATTGTTGCGAACGGGCAGCTTGTCTTCGTAGGACTTGGTGGTTTGAGCGATCGTTTTAGCCGCTCTGTAAGCCTGAGTTGAAATTTTTGTCATAAAAGTAGACACCGGGGAATGAAAGGGGCGATCGTCTTTTTCTCCTTCCCATAGTGTCTTATGGTTCACTCATTACGCCATAAATTCTGAAGCAACCAGCATCGAGCCGATCCCCGCGTCGGTAAAAATTTCGAGTAGCAGCGCGTGGGGCAGCCGACCATCGACAATATGGGCCGCCCGGACTCCTTGAGCGAGCGATCGCACACAGCAACTCACTTTGGGAATCATGCCGCCCGATACCACGCCACTGTCAATCAATTTTCGCGCTTCTTGAATGTCGAGCTTGGGGATCAGAGTCGAAATATCCTTGTAGTCGCGCAAGATGCCAGCCGTGTCGGTCAGTAAGATTAATTTCTCAGCGCCCAACGCTGCCGCAATTTCTCCCGCTACCGTGTCCGCATTGATGTTGTAAGCCTGTCCAGTTTCGTCGGCTGCAACGCTAGAGACCACAGGAATGTGACCATTGCTAACCAACGTTTCTAAAATGCTGGTGTCTACGCTGGTGACTTCTCCCACAAATCCGATGCCTTCTTCGTCCGCAGGTCGCGCCTTAATCAGACTGGCATCTTTGCCACACAGCCCCACCGCCGATCCTCCGGCTTGATTGATCAACGAAACGATTTCTTTGTTAACGCGCCCCACGAGCACCATTTCAACCACATCCATCGTGGCGGCATCGGTGACGCGCAGACCGTTTTTAAATTGAGGCTCGATTCCCAACTTGTCTAGCCAGGAGTTGATTTCGGGCCCGCCCCCATGCACGACGATCGGGCGCAACCCTACACAAGCCATAAAGACGACATCGCGAATCACCTTCTCTTTGAGGGCGCTATCTTTCATCGCCGCACCCCCATATTTGACGACGATCGTCCGTCCTGCAAACTGTTGAATATAGGGCAGCGCCTCACTCAAAACACGCACTCGTGTGGCTTCGGCTTTCTCGAAATATTCGCTTTCGTTGAACATGGGCACTGAGGGCAAAAAGGTCACTCGGATGATCACTATTGCCAATTATGGAGTCTACAACTGTTACGCAGAAGACATTTTATGATCGATTTTTGGAAGAGGGTGCGATCGGCAGATCCGATGAAAAGTTTTTTTGGAAGAAGGCGCGTCGAGGACTGAGACCTGAAGCAAGCTCAACTGAGCCAATTCTGCTGGATAACTTCTTGAAATCACTGGGCGATTAAACACTGGATGAAATAGATAACGTTACGTAGGGTGTGCTGAACTACTTGAAACGCATCGATCGCAAACGTCGTCCAAAGATAATTACAAACAGTAATCTTATCTAATTCACAATTCTAAAGGTCTACATCAGAGCTGTTTCATCACGGCCGGAATCAGCGTTGCCGGGATTTTTGAGAGAGCCTGCGTTTGTCCTTGAATGCCGCTACGCTCATGAAACGCTCTGACGTTTTGCACAATGCAATTGAGGGCAGTCGAGTAAAAGTCAGGCTTGTCTTGCCAGCCGTGGAGCGCCTGAACGTGATGAGAAAGAGACGCTTCGAGATAGGCCAATCGCTGCTGAGTATCCAATTCTGCATGGGTAGCCGTCGCCAACTGATAGAAAGCCGATCCCAAATTGTTGTAGGTTGAGAAGCGATCGAAGGTCAGCGCTGGCGGATGGGGCATGTGAGTCGTCAAATAATCTACGGCGGCGATGGCTTCTTTGTAGGCCGCAATCGCTTGATGTAAATAGCCTTCTGCTTCGTCGTAGTGGGTCGAGGGCTGGTTTGCCAAATGCCAGTAAGCAGTCCCCAAATTGTTTTGAGTCGAAGCGTAGGCCGCAGGAGCCGCATCCAGGGTTCGGTACATTAAGGCAATCCGGTAGGCTCCGATCGCCAGCAGCAAAAAGTCGCCCGGAGTCGCATCGGCCTGTTCTGAGCCTTGAGCGCACTGAGCTAAATTCCAGTAAGCGGTGCCCATATTGTTTTGCAGCATGGCATAGTGCAACGGCTCCTGATCGGGATCGTAGTGACGCAGAGCCGCACTGTAATAGGCGATCGCTTGCTGCAAGTTGTCGATCGGGTTTTGGTGCTGGGCCAGATTCCAGTGAGCGGTACCTAGATTGTTTTGGGTGGCTGCGTACCGAGAAGCTTCCTCTTCGATCTGACGATATTGCAAAGAAGATTGGTAAGCAGCGATCGCCTGTTGCAAATTTTCAGCCGGATTTTGTCGCTGAGCCAAGTCGCTATACGCTGACCCCAGATTGTTTTGAACCATTGCAAAGGTGCTGGGTCGCGTTTGAGGATTGATTTTGCTCAGAGCAAGCTGGTAGGCTTTCAGCGCTTTTTCTAAGTTGGGTAAGGCAATATCAGCCGCCGTCGGACAGCGAGACAGCATCCAATAAAGGTTGCCCACGTCGTTTAACACATCTGGAGCTTGAGAAGAAGTCGGCTCCAAAAATCGCAAAACCTGTTCGTAAGCTCGGACGGTAACCGTGAGATTGGATTGAGACGAATGGCCTTGCTCGACGCGATCGCGATACCAGTCTCCCAACTGACGATAGGCGGCGGCATGAGAGGCAGGAGGCGCTTGAGCAAGCTGCAATTCCTCTAAATGCTGCAACAGACGCATCGGTTCTAGACTGGGATGGTCAGCAGCCACCTGATCTAACGAGATTCCATCCGCCTGCTCCACGTCCTGCATGACGGAAGCCAGCACCAAATCGGCAAATTCGGAGTCTGCACGAGTGCGATTGATTGGGGCTTTGGGCTTTGCCGGTTGAGGGTCGGGAGGCGTTGAAAAATTGGGGGATGAGGAGTTGTCTGCGATGATCTGTTCCCCCTTTGGGGTAATCCGCTTTGCGATTGGGACGGGGGATGAAGGCGGATTTTGTTCCGCTTGGCGAGGAGGGGTGAGGGGTGTTGGCGGACTGTCTTCGACGCGCTTTGGCAATGGAATGAGCGTTGAGGATTGAGGAGCCTTTCTGCTCTTTTGGTTACCTGCTCCCTGGTTCCTGCGTTCTCCCAGGGGGGCCGGGTCGCCTTCAAACTCAAAAATTCCTGTATGCCAGCGCCAAAATTCTGGAACGGACTGCTGAATCGATCGACACCAGGGACGCGACACCCATAGGACTAGATTGAATTCGATCGACGATCGCTGTTTGGCAAATCGCTGAAGCGAGTCGAGAAAGGCGCGTTGAATATGGACGGGCTGACGGGTGAGCGCCTCAATGCCCACGATTTGAAAGGTCGGCACCCAGTTGGCTGGACGGTTGGAATGCTGACTGAGCCAGTGATTGATTTGCCCCAAAATGTCGGGGTTGGGCAGGTTGAGACCGAGGCTGACAATTCGAGAAGGGCTTGCCTGAAGAGGTGCGACACCGTTTTTCTCGGTTACAGGAGTGGTGTGAGCATTGGCAAGATCGGTTCGGAGTTGAAGGGCGAGGCGATCGCGCAACTCGACATCATCGCAGACGGTCACAAAAATTTGACGGCGCAGATTTAAGCTCAACGCCAGCCTTAAGCGCAGATAAATCTGTTGATTCAAGCTTGAGCGGCCCTGAGAAACAAGCTCGGTCACGGGGGTGCTGGAGGCAGGTTGGCAATCGACGAGTGTCATCAGCGATGATTTCGGTCACTTTATTGTGACCCGAATAGATTGGGCTATGAACCCTTTTTCGATTGATTTTGGCTGATGTCAGGATGAAACCTGGGGTGACAGTTGAGACTCTGGCCTGTATGGGGCAGATAAAAAATCACAAAAGGGCTTTTGCGCTGGAAGTTTGAGCCGTGGTTGAGATCGTCTGGTTTGATTCATCAATCATGAACCTGAGTCGTTTGGCGATCGTTCTAATAATGCCCATCAAAAAGCCAGGTGCTGTCTATTACAGTAAGCGACCTGGCTCGTCTGAGGCTACAAGAATCTCAAATCTTCTGATTGTACAAATCTTTTAGAGGTTGAGCTAGGAAGCTTGTGAAACCACAACCGCGACGGCAATTAATCCACCGACCAGCAAAGTTCCCAGGGTACCAAGGATCAGGTAGCCACGCTGTTGGGCTTTGTCAGGAGGAGTCGCTTCATACATCTTTGGCTCGATCGCGTAGTTGTTTAAGCGACCACCTTCTTCGGTTGTGTATCTCATAAGAATCGTTCCTCTATTGTTTTGTTAAGTTTATCAAAAGATGAAGAAATAAACTCGATTTAACGTAAGAAAACTTAATCAAACGGTTAACTTTTAGCATTCGATCTGCACAAGCTAACCGCTGTAAGCTTTTTAGGCGATCGTGCCAGATGTGGGCGAACTGGCACTGGCGATCGCTTTAACGGGAATTCGACCCGCCTGGTAAGCAAGACGACCTGCTTCAGTAGCCAAATTCATTGCTCGTGCCATCATGACCGGGTGAGTTGCCTGAGCGATCGCCGTATTAATCAGTAGCGCATCGGCTCCCAACTCCATCGCTTGGGTGGCTTCGCTGGGTGTGCCAATCCCCGCATCGACGACGACGGGCACCTGAGCGTTTTCGATGATAATCCGAATGTTAGCGGCGTTTTGGATGCCTTGACCAGAACCGATCGGCGACCCCAGCGGCATAACCGTGACACAGCCCACTTCTTCTAAACGCTTGGCTAGTAGAGGATCAGCATTGATGTAAGGCAGGACTGCGAAGCCTTCTTTGACCAACTGTTCGGCGGCTTGCAGGGTACTGATCGGGTCAGGCAGCAGATACTTTGCATCGGGAATCACTTCGAGCTTGACGAAATTATTGTCTTCTTGTCCTAGCAGTTTGGCCATTTCGCGACCCAGACGCGCCACTCGCACGGCATCTTCAGCAGTTTGACAGCCTGCCGTGTTGGGCAACATCCAGATTTTTGTCCAATCAAGGGCTTCGGACAGTCCCTCGTGTCCGGGTGCTTTGGTTTGGACTCGACGCACTGCCACGGTGACGATCTGACTGCCACTGGCTTCGATGCTCTGCCGCATGTCTTCAAAAGTGCGATATTTGCCCGTCCCGGTCATCAGGCGCGATCGAAATGTCCGTCCAGCGATTACCAGCGCGTTATTGAGTGAATGTTCTAAAGGTTTATCCAGCGTTTGCATTGTTATGTCCTATTTATGTTCGATTTTATGTTCGATTTAACGATCGGGATCTTGCCCCATTGATTTAAGCTGTTCTTTGAGTCGAGCAATTTCAGCTTGCGCTTCTGCCAGTTGCGCTTCTGCTTGTTGGGCCCTGTGTTCAGCTTGGTCGGCTCGTGCCGCGATTTCCTCATAGCGCAAAGGGTCGTCCGTCGGGCCGATATAGTTCCAGGCTACCGTTTTGCCCCAGAGTAAAGCGAATTTTTAAACGAGGGCTGACCCAACCTTCTATCGGCTCGATCGCTTCAAGTCGGCCGTCCTGTCTGACAAAGCCACCCAAACTGAGACGATCAGGGTCATAAACATAGTATTCTTCGATGCCGTAGCGATCGTAAAACTGAAACTTACGGGTCATTTCAGGAATCGTGTTGCTCGGAGAGATAATTTCAAACGCAACTTGGGGAGGCAAATTATCTTCTTTCCACTGCTGGTAGCTTCCCCGATCTCCCTTGGGTCGCCCAAAGACAACCATGACATCGGGAGCCTGTCGGAGTTTGTTGCTTCCCTCTTGCGGATACCAGAGCAAATCGCCGCCGACAAAAACTTGAGGATCGTCGCTAAACAGCCAATCGATACCCTTTTTGATATACACAATGTACTCAAACTGGCGGGTATTGTCTGACATGGGCAAACCATCGGAGTCGGGATAGACGATCGACGTGGGAGTGGCAACCATTGGCTTTTCCTGCGTTTGAGTCCAACATTGAGGATCTTAATTATGACGGAAATCGAGACTGAGCGGCTGTTCCTTCGCCCGTTGACGCAGCACAACAGCAGGGCAACGTTTATGCATCAATACCTGCAATTTCATCCTCTTCTGATTCAAGACTCTCTATGATCTGCTGGATACTAACTTGAGGGTTGTACATATCTGCACTTATGTATGCAACTGGAAATGGAGCCATGTCGATTGATCGATTCCATTCTCTTGAATACTTGACTCCCCGATACATCAGTTGATTCCCATCGTCTAGTGTGATGTATGCTGCCTTTCGTCCCCACACTTGACAAGATTGTATACTTCCACCAACAAATATCTGGTTTGGGTCTTCAATCGCACGCCTCATCATACGTAGACACGCCAAATGCAGGGCTGAATCTATCTCCATTCCTGCACACATGAGCGAATTGGTTTCTCTTCTAATCATGTCGTAAGCTTCTTCAGCACGATCCCCTATGACTGCAAAAAGTAGCCCATCCTCTGCTTCGATTTCCTCAATGATTAAATCTGATTCCGTTCCTCTCATATAAATGATTCTTATTTCACCGCCATCGTCAGCCGCTGTTACGAGATACTCAATGTCTTTATCCCAAGCATCTTGCCAAAACTCTCGGAGTGTTCCTTCCACTCTTTTGAGATAATCTTCAAAACGATAATTTGCAAGAAACGTTTTGAAAACTGAGTCCAAATGAATCAGACTTTGCAGCCCTAAAGGAACAGC
Organism: Phormidesmis sp. 146-33; assembly: GCF_052939515.1. Lineage (NCBI taxonomy): Bacteria > Bacillati > Cyanobacteriota > Cyanophyceae > Leptolyngbyales > Leptolyngbyaceae > Phormidesmis > Phormidesmis sp. 146-33. Next base: position 9,564 of record NZ_JBJPHU010000120.1, on the reverse strand, counting down.
ACCAGCGATGGAAAACACAAAATCACGACGGACATCACTCTTGCCGTATGCTGTTGCGGAAACAATCTGAATTTTAATACCTCGTGCGGTTTGATGCTTAATTTCCGCATTCGAGGGTAAAAAACTACCCGTACCAGTCTGTTGGCTGTTGGCTCCTAACGTTGTGATTAAAGAATCCGAGTAGCACATGGCTGTGACAGTGCCATCGTTAAGAGTTTTGTACTTGTATGAGATGCAAAGAGTCATGCCAACCGAGAAAAACCATGTCTCAATGCTAATAGATAACCTTTGCCTCACGGAGAAACTGATCGCGCGAAAAGAATGACCATCGCTGATCGACTTAGAAAATTAGTCTAGAACATTTGTTCTGATTGTGGTATCACTGTAGAAACCGCCTAATTTTGAGTCACATCGCCTTTTCCGGGCTACACTGAACACTAATTTTGCCACCATCTAGCCTGTGTACGTCAAGCGCGTCGAACTGACCAACTTCAAATCCTTTGGTGGCACGACTCCGATTCCGTTGCTGCCAGGTTTTACTGTGATTTCGGGGCCCAATGGGTCGGGTAAGTCAAATCTGCTAGATGCCCTGCTGTTTTGCTTGGGGTTGGCAGGCTCCAAAGGAATGCGGGCAGAGCGATTGCCGGATCTGGTCAATCATACGCAAAGCACGAAGGGACGATCGACCGTCGAAGCCAGCGTCACAACCGTATTCGACTTGTCTGATGAAGTCGATCTGCTCAATGCGCTCAACAATCCCGAAACCGAAGGCGCAGAAGATGTCACGTTCAAAGATCATTCACAGAATGGTCATGCGAACGGGAATGGAAACGGTACGAGTGATGTAGCGCCCAATGCTGAATGGAGCGTGACTAGAAAGCTGCGTGTCACACAACAGGGAACCTACACGTCAAATTATTTTATCAACGGCGAACCCTGTACGCTCACAGAACTGCACGAGCAATTAAATCGCCTGAGAATTTATCCCGAAGGCTACAACGTCGTCTTACAGGGGGATGTGACCCGGATCATCTCGATGAATGCGCGGGAACGGCGAGAAATTATTGACGAATTGGCAGGCGTGGCTTCGTTCGATCGCAAGATCAATCAAGCCAAAGACAAACTCGATGCCGTCAAAGATCACGAAGACAAATATCACATTGTCGAAAAAGAATTGATTGATCAGCGCGATCGCCTCGCCCAAGATCGCATCAAAGCTGAGAAATATCAAAAACTTCGGGCCGAACTGCAAAACAAAGAACAGTGGGAAGTTGTCATTCGCTATGAGCAGGCGGCTCAGGCAGGAAAACAGCTACAGGCGCAGATTCAAATTGGTGAACAGGAAATCGCGGATCTGACAACTCAGTTAGGCACTTTGGTAACCGAAATCGAACAGAAAACCGCTGAACTGGAGACACTCAACGCTCACGTTCGTGCGCTCGGAGAAGAAGAACAGATTGCCATTCAGTCTACTTTGGCGACTCGTGAAGCAGAACTGCGCCAACTTCAACGACAGGAGCAAGACTTACAAACTGCCAGCCAAGATCTGACGAAAAATCTATCTCGCGCCCAGCAAGACATTCAGGAGCAGATGAAAACGCTGGAATCGTTGACCAGAGAGCAACAAACGCTAGAAGCGAGAGATTTAGCGTCATTTCGGCAACAAAGAGACGAAGCGAGAGCAACCCTCGAAACGAATCGAGATGCGGCGAATGCGTCGGCAGCGAGTGCAGAAGCTTGGGTACAAGAACAAACGGAGCTGCGTCATCAGATTGACAGCATCCTCAAAACATTGGAGCCACAGCGCACAGAGCAGGCTCGACTGAGAGAACGCGCCAGTCAGTTAGAAAAGCAGGTTGAAGAACAACGCCGATCGCTCCTCACGCTGCAAACCCAACTGCTCGAAAAACAATCCGAACAATCCGAACTTACAAAATTACTCGAACAAGCAACGACCAAAATTCAATCACTAGCACAGTCTGTTTCCGCAGCCGAGCAAGAAGTGCAAATTCAGAAGGAAACACAAACGCGATTGCTGAATGAACAGCGTGAGAAACAGCGCAAGTTAGACAAATTAGAAGCGCAAACTCAAGCCATGTCCGAAGCTCAGGGCACTCATGCGACTCAGGTGATTCTCAAAATGGGAATGACAGGCGTGCATGGCTTGGTGGCTCAATTGGGCCGAGTCGAACCTCAGTATCAATTGGCGCTCGAAACAGCGGCCGGAGGTCGATTGGGGCAATTGGTGGTGGATGATGATGCGATCGCCGCCGCTGCCATTGAGATTCTCAAACAAAAACGCGCTGGACGGGCTACATTTCTTCCGCTCAACAAAATTCGGGGTGGACGTGCGCCCTCTAATAGCAGCTTGCGATCGATGAGTGGCTGTGTCGATTTTGCGCTGAATTTAATCGAATGTGACGATCGCTATTGGGAAGTGTTTTCCTACGTCTTTGGCAATACGGTTGTCTTTCAGACGCTGCAAGATGCGCGGCGCTATCTGGGACAGTATCGGATCGTGACGATCGATGGCGAACTGCTCGAACAAAGTGGAGCCATGACCGGGGGCAGTTCCAACAACCGTTCTGCGATTCGGTTTGGAACGGTGGACGCGAGCGAATCGGCTGAAGTGCTGGACTTAAAAGAACGGTTGCGCGTGATTGATACGATTCTGCTGCGCTGTGAAGACGCGATGGCCAGGGCGACGATCGACCATCAAAACAAATCCAAACAATTGGTCGAATCTCGTCAAAATCATCGAGAAATTCAACTCAAATTAGAACAGCTTAAAACTGAAATCACGCGACTGGAAACTGAGCAAACTCAAACCAATTCGCAACTGCAAAAAAGCACCCAAGAAAACACTGCGGCTCAGACTCGATTACACACTTTAGAAGCCGAAATTCCCATTCAAGAAACGCAATTAGCGCAATTGAGACAAACGCTGGCAGATCTGGAGCAATCTCAAACTCATAGCGAATGGCAGCAAATTCAAAGCAGACTGCGATCGCTCGAATCAGACCTCAACCAAAAAGAACTCGCCCTTCGCACAGCGGAACAGCGGCTACAAGATCTCGAAAATCAGCGTCAACGCATTCAAGAAAAAATTCAGCTAGGACAAACCAAAGTTCAGGAATACCGCACCCAGCAAACCGCCCAACTGCAAGAGCAAACCAGCCTCACCGAACAGCAACTCGCCGTCAACACCCACATTGCCCAACTGCAAGCCGCCCTCGCCAAACTAGAGAAGACGCTCGGAGAAGAACGGCAACAGCGCGATCGCGTCGATCGTCAACTGCGAGACCTGCAAACCCGCCAACAACAACTCGACTGGCAACGCAACAAAATTCAAGAAACTCAGGAAACTCGCCGGACTGAACTGATCGCCCTGCAAGAACAACTCGCCGCCCAACGAGCCGATCTGCCCGATCCCCTTCCCGAAATTCCGGAAACCGCTACCCGCGATCTTTCACAACTCCAACACGAACTGCGATCGCTACAAAAACGTCTGCAAGCGATGGAGCCAGTGAATATGTTGGCTTTGGAAGAATACGATCGCACCCAGGCTCGACTAGAGGAACTCACCGAAAAGCTGACCACGCTCGAAGAAGAACGTACCGAACTGCTGCTGCGGATCGAAAACTTTACAACCCTGCGTCAACGCGCTTTCAAAGAGGCATACGATGCGGTAGATATTAACTTTCAGGCAATTTTCGCGACACTTTCAGATGGCGATGGTCACTTACAATTAGAAGATTCTCAAGATCCCTTTAATGGTGGATTAAATCTCGTCGCTCATCCCAAAGGCAAACCCGTCCAAAGATTGGCTTCCATGTCTGGAGGAGAAAAATCTCTAACCGCCCTCGCCTTCATTTTTGCCCTACAACGGTATCGGCCTTCACCGTTTTATGCCTTTGATGAGGTCGATATGTTTCTCGATGGGGCAAACGTAGAGCGATTAGCTAGAATGATCAAGCAACAGGCACAACAAGCGCAATTTATTGTCGTGAGCCTTCGTCGTCCTATGATCGAATCTGCGGAACGAACGATCGGGGTCACCCAGGCGCGAGGCGCATACACCCAAGTTTTGGGAATTAAGCTCCCTCAAAGTGCCTCCGTATGATTTGATATTTAACAGATTGCGAAACAGGATTCGGGACATAATGACAGAAGAATTTCGCCAACGCTCCGACCTCCTTGGAACACAGGTGATCACTCGATCGACCGGAAGACGGTTGGGTGTTGTCAGTCAACTGTGGGTGGATATTGACAGTCAAGAAGTCGTCGCCCTCAGCCTGCGCCCGAATCTGTTCTACGGTACGCCTCAGCCCATGATGTTGAGCAGCATTCGTCAGATTGGCGATGTGATTCTCGTCGATGATGACAATGTGATCGAGGATATCGATGTCGAGGTCTATAACGCCCTGATCAACTGCGAAGTGATTACCGAGACAGGCGAGTTGTTGGGTAAGGTGCGGGGGTTTCGCTTTAATATTGACAGCGGCAAAGTCGATACGCTGACCATTGCCTCGATCGGTCTCCCGCTGATCCCCGATCAAATTGTCAGCACCTATGAAATGCCCGTCGATGAGATTGTCAGTAGCGGGCCCGATCGCTTGATCGTCTACGAAGGGGCCGAAGAAAGAATGTCTCAGTTGAGTGTTGGCATTCTCGAACGGTTAGGCATCGGCAAACCCATCTGGGAGCGCGACGAAAACGAGCAATATTTGAAGCCGATCAACGTCAACAATCAGCTAGGTTCTGGGGTAAAAACGCCGATTCAGACACCGCTGCGCCAACCGATCGAAGAAACCACCTGGGACGAAGACAACTACGGCGAACCCGAACCGCTGCCGCTGCGTCAAGAAGCCCCTCGCCAACGTCGGGCTGAAATGGCTTACGAAGACGAAGAAGAAGACAACTGGAGTGCAGCCAGTTCGCGCGATCGCTACAACGAAGACTACGACGACGATTATGATGATGACGACTACGACGACGCGATCGATGCTGAATCCGCCGAGTTTCGCGAACCCGAAGTCAAATTTGACGACCCCGAAGAAGACCCCTGGCAAGAAGAACCCTACAAGCCTCAAGAGCTAAAGATCCCCGAAAAAACCAAGCAGCCCGAATACGAGGAAGAAGGCTACTAAAAATGAGCGTCATTCTGGCGAAGTGGACATTGGACGACTATCACCGCATGGTTGCCTCTGGTGTGCTGGACGATCGCCAGGTAGAACTACTGCACGGGGAAATTGTCGAGATGCCGCCCGAAGGAGAACCTCATGCCTACTTCAACACAAGCGTTAGAGACTACCTGATTGGGCTGTTGGGAGATCGAGCCACCATTCGGGAAGCGAAACCCATTACTCTGCCTGAGAGCGCATCAGAACCGGAGCCAGATTTGGCGATCTCTTCGAGATACCCGCAAGGGGTCGTCCAGCCTCTCGGACGGGAATATCTCACTCATCACCCCTATCCAGACAATATTTTTTGGTTGATTGAGTTCGCAAATTCATCCCTGATTAAAGACATCGAAGTTAAGCGTAAAACCTACGCCCAGTCCGACATTCCCGAATACTGGGTTATGAATCTCAAGAAAATGGAGCTAATGGTTTATCGGGAGCCACGGGCTGGAGATTATGCTTCTCAAATCATGCTCACAGAGGGTGAAATTCGACCTGTCAGATTTCCTGATGTGGTGATTTCAGTGAGACGATTGCTCGACTGATTTTCGCAATTCCGTTGTAATAAGACCGCACACCCGCAGCATCCGCAAACCCTTCTCAAGTCAGTTTGAGCTGTTGCACGTTCTAGTTTGCTGAACACGCTGATCTGAGCGATCACGCAATTGACTCATAACCACCTGATGAGCAGAGAATCACAGGGTTCTATCCATCGTAATTTTCCATCGTAATCTACACATGAATCTGGGTAACGGCAATCTTACCCGATAAGCAAATGTCTACATCACCACCGGGATCACGCGGACGTTTGGCATACTCTCCGCAGTAGTGAAAGTCACTGCCCTCTATCCGAAAATCGACGGGGAGCGGTTGGGTGCAGGGGTTACAAAACACGATCGCCACATCTACCTCAGTTTCTAAGTAAGGTAGATTCACATTCCAGAAGGCTCCAGGTTCAGAGGGTCGATCGCGCAGTTCTCGCAAAACTTTGGCAGCCCAATAAGCGGATAAGTTCCAATCGATCGGCAGCTTTCCTTTCTTGTATTGAGAAATTGCCACACCGGGAATTCGATGAAACGCGGCTTCTCTCACAGCGGCAACCGTTCCCGAAATGTAGACATCTGCCCCCAGGTTGCCCCCAGCGTTGATGCCTGAGAGAACGAAACTCGTATCGGGGTAAAGATGATGCAACGCAATTCTCACACAATCGGCGGGCGTGCCTGCGATCGCATATTCTCGCGCTGCTCTTTGCTCGACTTGAATCGGCTGAGTCGTCGTCACTTGATGTCCACAGCCCGACTGATGATCGCGGGGTGCGACCAAAATGCCTTCTCCATCCACCGCTCTAAGCAAGGCACGAATTCCGGGAGCGTCAATCCCATCATCATTGGTGAGAATTAAAGTCATGTTGGCAAGATCTGAGTTAAATGCATGATTATTGAATCATACCGACGCGCCATTCGCTGCCAAACGCTTTAATCGCCCAAATAGATTCCTAGCCCGCGAGCGGTTTTGACCAGCGTGCTACCCGGATCGACAACGCAATAACGAGCGATCGCCTGCTCAATCGGCACACTGATCACCTGACGATCGCGCCAACCCACCATGCGATCGTACTTGCCTTCTGCAATCAGATCGACGGCGGCGACTCCAAAAGCTGAAGCTAACAGGCGATCGAGCGGTGAGGGGGTGCCGCCTCGCTGAATATGTCCCAACACGGTTACGCGAGTTTCTGCACCGCTACAGGTTGAGATGCGGTTGGCGAGATATTGCCCGATGCCCCCATACCGCGATTGTCCAAACGGATCGGTTGAGCTAATTTTCTCGCCTTCTTCGGTGCGGACGGCTTCGGAGACGATCACTAACGAATAGTTTTTGCCCTGTTCCTGACGTTCTCGGAGTTTGTCGCAAATGTTGGCGATCGTATAAGGAATTTCTGGAATCAAAATCACATCAGCACCGCCCGCAATACCCGCACTGATGGCAATATGTCCCGCGTCTCGTCCCATTACTTCTAAAATCATGACGCGAGAATGGCTGGCAGCAGTGAAATGCAGGCGATCGAGCGCTTCAGTGGCCGTGTTAACTGCCGTATCGAAGCCAATCGAACATTCAGTAATGTCTACATCGTTGTCGATCGTTTTGGGAATCGTCACCAAATTCATGTTGCCTTGCTGCGCCAATCGTCTGAGAATCGCCATACTGCCATCGCCGCCAATGCCAATGATCGCATTCAATCCCAGCAGGTGATAGCCGTCGATGATTTCTTGAGAGCGATCGACCAACTCCCCATCTGCCATCGGAAAGGCAAACGGATTGCCCTTATTCGTCGTTCCCAAAACGGTTCCTCCGGCGGTCAAAAGGCGATCGACTTTCTCAATTTCCAGCGACACAAACTCTGGAGGACGAGACATCAACCCCTGCGTCGCTCGACTGATACCCAACACCTTCCAACCGTAGGAACCGATCGCCCGAAAAACGACTGCCCGAATAATGGCGTTGAGTCCTGCACAGTCACCGCCGCTCGTCAAAATCCCGATGCGTTTTGTCTCGTCCATGTCGATTACACTGAAAATGCCTAATTGCTGACAGTCAATCGCAAAACGGTAAACAGTATCCAAAACTACGGAATTAATTTAGCGATGTCAGAAACCAATGACATGATCACCTCTGGGATGATTCCCACTGCGCCCGACGGCTACAGGTCTGGATTTGTAGGGATTATTGGTCGCCCCAACGTCGGTAAGTCTACGCTGATGAATTATCTAGTGGGGCAAAAAATTGCGATTACCTCTCCAATTGCCCAAACGACGCGCAATCGTCTGCAAGGAATTCTTACGACCCCAGAAGCCCAAATTATCTTTGTCGATACGCCTGGTATTCACAAACCCCATCACGAACTCGGTCAAGTGCTGGTGAAAAACGCTCAAGTCGCAATTCACGCCGTTGACGTAATTTTGTTTGTCGTAGACTGTACAGCCGAGTTGGGTGGGGGCGATCGCTACATTGCAGACCTTCTCACTAACACCAAAACGCCTGTTATTTTGGGACTCAACAAAGCCGACCAGCAGGGAGAAGGCAACCAGTTTCTCGACAACAGTTACCGAGAATTGGCTAAAGAGCAAGGATGGACAATCGCCAAATTTTCGGCCGTCACCGGAGAGGGTTTGGAGGCGCTACAACAGTCACTGGTTCAAAACCTGGAGCCTGGGCCATACTACTACCCGCCCGATCTCGTCACCGACCAACCAGAACGTTTCATCATGGGCGAACTGATTCGAGAACAAATTCTCTTGCTAACTCGTGAAGAAGTCCCGCATTCGGTGGCGATCGCCATTGAGCGCGTTCAAGAAGAAGACTCGATCACACGGGTCTGGGCCACCGTCTTTGTCGAACGCCCCTCGCAGAAAGGCATTGTGATTGGCAAGGGCGGCAGTATGCTACAAACGATCGGCACCGCTGCCCGTCAACAAATGCAAAAACTGATCGATGGCAAAATTTATCTCGAACTCTTCGTCAAAGTCCAACCCAAATGGCGACAGTCACGCACCCGTCTGGCAGAGTTGGGCTATCGAGTCGAAGAGTAGCCGCGTGGGATGTTGGAAGAATTATGGATGCCCTGCCGAGAGGATTTGCTGGGCAGTGAGTTGGAGGGTCGGAAACGCTGTGAATTGCACAACTTCGGCATTTCGATAACGCCCAGACTCCCGGTAGGTGACATTTTCTAGAATCAGGACAACGACTCTCTGATCCAACGGGTCAACAATCACATATTCAGGAATGCCGACAGCAGCATACTGGGCACGTTTGCGGGTGTAGTCTCGATCTCGATTGGTTTTACCAGGACTAACCACTTCTAGCACAAAGCGCGGCGGGGGCATGTCTAAGGTGATGGTCATGCGATCGCGGGTCAACGATCGATGCTCTTCTCGGATCACCACAATGTCAGGATAACGATTGGCAGCATCTCCAGGGCTTAAGACCGGAGTTTGCAGTTCGCAGTTACCCATCTTGAGGTGAAGCCTATCTACCCCTGCGGCGAGGAGCGCAGCAAACAGAGTCGCAGCAATTTCAGTGTTGATTCCTGATTCGGGTGGCAATTCGATGAGTTCTCCGTCGATCAATTCAGTGCGACACTCAAACCCGGTGTCTGCTAAAGTCAGGTATTCTTCAAAAGTCAGCTTTTGAGTAGTGGTCATCGCGTTCATCTGGGGGAGCGTGAATGCCAGGATCTATGGCTAATCGATCGTATCCTGAATTCGTATTTCAGGCATCTTTACAGTTCTGGTCGCTGATGGACTGACAAATCTTTTCAGGTAGGTTGGGTTGAACCTGGTGACACCCAACGTTAGCAACGGTAGAAAGGCTGCTGTTGGGTTTC